>CBIHPZ010000043.1:0-13234 GCA_966211865.1 uncultured Aquabacterium sp. | reverse complement strand
TTGCCGCCGCCGATCACCGCCACGCGCTTGCCCTTGAAGAGCGGCCCGTCGCAGTGCGGGCAGTAGGCGACGCCGCGGTTGCGGTATTCACGCTCGCCCGGCACGTTCACCTCGCGCCAGCGCGCGCCGGTGGAAATGATGACGCTGCGCGCCTTCAGCACCGCGCCGTTGGCCAGCTGGACGGCGATGGGGTCGCCCGGCTCGCCGGTGACCAGCTTCTCGGCGCGTTGCGCCGTCATCACGTCCACCTCGTATTCGCGCACGTGCTGCTCCAGCGCGGCGGCGAACTTCGGGCCCTCGGTTTCCTTCACCGAGATGAAGTTCTCGATGCCCAGCGTGTCCAGGGTCTGACCGCCAAAGCGCTCGGCCACCACCCCGGTGCGGATGCCCTTGCGAGCGGCATACACCGCGGCCGCGGCGCCGGCGGGGCCGCCGCCGACCACCAGCATGTCGAACACCGGCTTGTCGTTCAGGCGCTTGGCGTCGCGCTGCGCGGCACCGGAATCGAGCCTGGCGACGACGTCCTCGGCCGTCATGCGGCCCTGGCCGAAGACCTGGCCGTTCAGGTAGACGGTCGGCACGGCCATGATCTGGCGCTGCTCGATCTCGCCCTGGAACAGCGCGCCGTCGATGGCCACGTGGGTGATGCGCGGGTTCAGCACCGCCAGCAGGTTCAGCGCCTGCACCACGTCCGGGCAGTTCTGGCAGGTCAGCGACATGTAGGTCTCGAAGCGGAAGTCGCCGTCGAGGGACTTGATCTGCTCGATCAGCGCCGCTTCCACCTTGGGCGGGTGGCCCCCGCTTTGCAGCAGCGCCAGCACGAGGGACGTGAATTCATGCCCCATCGGCAGGCCGGCGAAGCGGATGCGCGCGGGCTCGCCGACGGCGCCGATGGAGAAGGAGGGGATGCGCTCGCCGGCGTCGGCGCGCTGCACCAGCGTCACCTTGGGCGAGAGCTCGGCGATGTCGCGCAGCAGCGCGAGCATCTCCTGGGAGGAAGCGCCCTCGTCGGCCGCGGCGACCAGCTCGATCGGACGCTGCAGCTTTTCGAGGTAAGCCTTCAGTTGGGTCTTCAGTGCGGTGTCCAGCATGGGGTCGGCTCCGTGTTCAGGGCGAACGCCGCCCGCCGGGGCCGCGCGGGCGGCCTCGGGGGTGGCGTTGTTGTCGGGGGGCGGACGGCCGGATGGCGCGTCCGCAGAGGTCGGCAGGCCAGACGGCCCGCCGTGGTCGTCAGATCTTGCCGACCAGGTCCAGCGACGGGGCCAGCGTCTCGGCGCCCGGGGTCCACTTGGCGGGGCAGACTTCGCCCGGGTGGCTGGCCACGTACTGGGCGGCCTGCACCTTGCGCAGCAGTTCCTTGGCGTCGCGGCCGATGCCGTTGTCGTGCACTTCCAGCAGCTTGATCTGGCCTTCGGGGTTGACCACGAAGGTGCCGCGCAGCGCGAGGCCTTCTTCTTCGATCATGACGCCGAAGTTACGCGTCAGCGTGCCGGTGGGATCGCCGACCAGCGGGTACTTGATCTTCTTGATCGTGTCCGAGGTGTCGTGCCAGGCCTTGTGCGTGAAGTGGGTGTCGGTGGACACGCCGTAGATCTCCACGCCCAGCGACTTGAAGGTGTCGTAGTGGTCGGCCAGGTCGCCCAGCTCGGTCGGGCAGACGAACGTGAAGTCGGCCGGGTAGAAGAAGAACACGCTCCACTTGCCCTTGACCGACGCTTCGGTCAGGTCGACGAACTTGCCGTTGTGGTAGGCGGTGGCCTTGAAGGGCTTGATCTGGGTGTTGATGAGGGACATTCGTTCTACTCCTTGAGAAGTGGTTGTCAGTGCGACGGAACGAATGTTAGGTGCGGCGCAGCAATCGATGGTTTGGTTGCTTGGATGACCGGAATTGAGATTTGTTATCGGGTGGGTGAGCTCGCTGCCGGCGGCGCGGCCAGCTGGCGCCCGATCCAGTCGTCGACCTGGCGCTCCAGCGCGTCCAGCGGCATCGGCCCTTGGTCCAGCACCACGCCGTGGAACTGGCGGATGTCGAAGCGCGCGCCCAGGGCCTGCTTCGCCTTCTCGCGCAGCGCCAGGATGCGCTGCTGGCCCACCATGTAGGACAAGGCCTGGCCGGGGTTGGACAGGTAGCGGTCGACCTCCGACGCCATCGACTCGGGGTCCTTGGCGGTCTGCTCGATCATGTACTCCACCGCCTGCTGCCGGGGCCAGCCCTTGGCATGCAGGCCGGTGTCCACCACGAGGCGCGCTGCGCGGAACATCTGCGCCTGCAGGTGTCCGAAGCGGCTGTACGGGTCGGCGTACAGGCCCAGCTCGGCGCCCAGGGTCTCGGCGTACAAGGCCCAGCCTTCGCCGTAGGCGGCATAGAACGCACTGCGGCGGAAGGCGGGCAGGTTGCGCAGTTCCAGCGCGCGGGACGTCTGCAGGTGGTGGCCGGGCACCGCCTCGTGCGCCATCAACGTTTCCATGGTCCACGTCGGGTGGGCCTTGTGGGCCTGGGTGTTGACGTTGACCCAGCCGGCGCGCGTGCCGTCGGCGGTGCCACGGCTGTAGTTGGCGGCGGCGCCGGGGCCGGCGTAGGCCGGCAGCGGGCGCACGCCGTAGGGCAGGCGCGGCAGTTCGGCGAAGAGCTTGGGCAGCTCGGGGTCGATGCGCTTGGCGATGGCCTGGTAGCCGGCCAGCATCGCCTCGGGGCTGGCGTGGAAGAACTTCGGGTCGGTGTTGAGGTAGCGCACGAAGGCGTCCCAGCTGCCGGTGAAGCCGCTGGAGCGCATCACCTCCTCCATCTGCCGGCGCAGCTGGGCGACGAGCGTCAGCCCCATCTGGTGGATCTCGTCCGGCGTCAGGCGGGTGGTGGTGTGCTCGGCCACCAGTGCCGCGTACACCTCCGCGCCGCCGGGGTAGCTGGAGAAACCGCCTTCCGCTGGCGCGGCCGCCAGGTACGGGCCGGCGACGAAGGCGCGCAGCCGCCGCAGCGCGGGCTGCGCTTCGGTGGCGATCAGCTTCAGCGCACGCTCGCGCAGCTGCTGCTGTTCCTCGGGTGGGATGGCCGAGCCCAGGGTCTTGAAGGGCTCGTAGATGGCGCTGGCCTCGGGCGCCACCAGCAGGCCGTCCAGTGCCGACAGCACGCGCTGCAGCACGGGCCTCGGCGGCACCCAGCCGGCCGCCATGCCGCGCTTCAGGTTCTCGATCTCGATGTCCAGCCCGGCCGGGTAGGCGGCCAGGCGCGCCAGCATCTGTTCCACCTCGGCGCGGTTGCGGCTGGGGTTGAAGCGCAGCACCTCCGGCAGTGCGGTGTGGAAGCCGCGCAGCGCACCGAGCGTGAGGCTGCGGTACCCGGCGTGCGGCTGCAGCCGCACGTCGTCTTCGAGGCTGCGCACCGCCATGTCCAGCGAGACCTGGTCGGTGGTGTCCAGACGGCTGCGGTCGATGGCCAACAGCCGCTGCAGGGTCTCCCGGTCCTCGCGGTCGCGTTGGTCGCGGGCGGCGGGGCGGTTGTCGGTCCAGCGGTCGCCGAAGCGGTGGTCGCCGCGGAAGGTGGCGACTTCGGGGTGGCGGCGTGCGGTGGCCTCCCATTGCGCGTCGAAGATCGCGTGCAGACGCTGCGATTCGGCGTTAGGTGCGGGCGCGGCGGGTGTCTGCGGCAGGGCGGGTGCGGACAGCGCGGCGAGGACCAGCAGCAGGGCGGTGCGGTGCATCGTGGCTCGGCGATGGGGGACGAGGGCGGGCCATGATAGGTGCGCACGCCTGCACGCCTCGTTTCATCGCCAGTGCGTGGGCCGGGTCTTTCTCGAAGGGCAGGACGTCGGCCATCGCGCCTCGCTGTCGCGAACGCCGGCGTCCCCCCCGGGGCGCCCGCGCGGGCGCGGCGAGATGCCGCTCGGACCTGCGTTCGATCCGTCGCCGCCAGGCCGCGCGGCGCTCAGTCCAGCGGCGCCAGCAGACCGCGCAGTTCGGCCTCGTCGAACTTCGCCGCGCCCGCCGCATCGTCCGTCAGCACGCTGGCCGCGAGGACCTGCTTGCGGGCCTGCAGCGCGCGCATGCGGTCCTCGATGCTGCCGGCAGCGATGAGCTTGTAGACCAGCACCGGCTTGTCCTGGCCGATGCGGTGCGCCCGGGCGCTGGCCTGCGCTTCCACCGCCGGGTTCCACCAGGGGTCGAGGTGGACCACGGTGTCGGCCGCGGTCAGGTTCAGGCCCACGCCGCCGGCCTTCAGGCTCAGCAGCATCAGCGGCGCCTCACCGCGCTGGAAGCGCTGCACCAGGGGGCCGCGGTCTTCGGCGCGCGTGTCGCCGGTGAGGGCCAGCCAGGGCAGCTGAAGCGCGTCCAGCTCGGCCTGCAGCAGGTCCAGCATGCGGGTGAACTGGGAAAAGACGAGGATGCGGCGGCCATCGGCCACCAGGGCGGGCAGCATGGTGCGCAGCCAGTCGAGCTTGGCGCTGCCGGCCTGCTCGAAGCCCTCGGGCAGGGGCCGCAGCAGGCGCGGGTCGTTGCAGACCTGGCGCAGCTTCAGCAGCGCGTCGAGGATGGAGACCTGCGCGTGCTCGAAGCCGATGCGGTCCAGCAGCCGGCGCACGTACTCGTCGGCCGCGGTGCGCACGCTTTCGTAGAGCAGGCGCTGGCCGCCTTCCAGCGTCACGCGGTGCACCTGCTCGGTCAGCGGCGGCAGCTCGGGCGCCACCTCGTCCTTGCGGCGGCGCAGGATGAAGGGCCGCACGCGCTGGGCCAGCAGCGCGGCGCGCGCGGTCTCGCCGTTCTTCTCGATGGGCGTGCGCCAGCGGCGGGCGAAGTCGCGCGCATCGCCCAGGAAGCCGGGCATCAGGAAATGGAACTGCGCCCACAGCTCGCCCAGGTGGTTCTCCATCGGCGTGCCGGTGAGGCACAGGCGGTGCCGCGCATCCAGCCGGCGCGCGGCGGTGGCGGTGCGGCTGCCGGCGTTCTTCACCGTCTGCGCTTCGTCCAGCACGACGATGTGCCAGGGCTGGCGGCGCAGGGCGCCTGAGTCGCGCCACAGCAGCGGGTAGCTGGTCAGGACGACGTCGTGGTCGGCAAGGATGGCCGCGTCTTTCGTGCGTT
The DNA here is from genome assembly GCA_966211865.1 of uncultured Aquabacterium sp. GTDB lineage: Bacteria > Pseudomonadota > Gammaproteobacteria > Burkholderiales > Burkholderiaceae_C > Pseudaquabacterium. The sequence continues at coordinate 8,158 of CBIHPZ010000043.1, read as the reverse complement.
GGGCGCCTTGCCAGCACAGCAGGCGCAGCGCGGGCGTGATGCGTTCGCATTCGGCCTGCCAGTTGAAGAGCAGCGACGCCGGCGCCACCACCAGCGCCGGCCGGTCCAGCCGCCCGGCCTGCTTTTCCAGCAGCAGGTGCACCAGCGCCTGCGCGGTCTTGCCCAGGCCCATGTCGTCGGCCAGGATGCCGCCCAGCTCGTGCCGGCGCAGGTGCTGCAGCCAGGCCAGGCCGTCGCGCTGGTAGGGGCGCAAGGTCAGGCCCAGGCCTTCGGGCGGTTCGACGGGCGGCGGTGGGCCGCTGCGTTCGAGCGTTAGCGCCAGCAGCTGCAGACCGGCGTCGCCCTGCAGCGCCCAGGCGCCGGCGCTGCCGGGCGTGGCGTGGGCGCTGCCGGCCAGTTGTTCGCGCAGGGCCTGCAGGCGGTGCGACTCCCAGCCGTCCAAGGCCAGCCGGCCTTCATGCACGCGGCGCGTCAGCAGCAGGTCGATCATCGTCCGCGCGATGGCCTTCAGCGGTCCGGCCGGAGCATCGATGCGGCGGCCGCCGGGGGCGCGCAGGCGGATGGTGGCGTGGTCGGCAATGGCGTCGATCTGCGCGGCGTCCAGCCAGCGGCGATCGTGGCCGAACAGGTGGGTCAGCATCGGCACCAGGTCCAGCGTCTCGCCGTCGACGACGACGCCCAGGCTCAGCATCCACGAGCCCATGCCGGGCGGCTGGCGCAGCGGCTTCAGGCGCGCGGCGGCGGGCTGCAAAGTCGAAGCCAGCGTGCGGCCTCCGGCTTCAGCGGCCGGCACGTCCAGCTGCAGCCGCCAGGCCTCCACCGGCGTGCTCTGGTGCACGAAGCCGGGCATCACGACGATGGTCCAGCCTTCCTGCTGCAGCGCGGGCAGCTCGTCGGCCCAGAAGTCGCCGAAGGCCGATTCATTCACCAGCGACCACAGCGGGTCGGTGGCCGTCCACGTGGGCGGCGTGCCGCGCCACTGCAAGGCCTCGGCCGGCAGCGGTTTCAAGCCGGTGCGCTGCAGGCGGTGGCGGCTCGCTTCGTCGAGCGCGCCGGCGGCCAGGCGGGCCAGCGTCAGCTGCGGACCGCGCGCGCCGAAGAGCGGCGTGCGCGCCGGCGGGATCACCGGTCCGCAGGGGCGCAGGCCGAGCAGGCCGTCGCCGCGGGTCAGCGTCTGCAGGACCAGGCGGGGTGGACTCGGCACCGGGGCGGAAAGCAAGGCCGCCGCGGGTCAGGGCCGCAGCAGGCGCATGAAGTCGGGGTGGCCGACGATGTTGCCGTGGTCGGTGCCGGCCAGCGTGTGAAGCTGCGCGACGCCGGGCAGGAAATGGCGGTACAGCGCCTGGCCGCGGGCGGGTGGGATCACGGTGTCGTTCGCAGCCACCAGCAGCAGGGTGGGCGTTCGCACCCGGGCGGCGTCCTTCCAGGCCTCGAAGCGGTCGCGCAGCAGCCAGCGCGTGGGCAGCCAGGGGTAGTGGCCGGCCGCCACCTCCAGGATGCTGTCGTAGGGCGTCACCAGCACCATGCGGTCGACCGGCTGCTCGCTGGCCAGGCGCACGGCAACGCCGGTGCCCAGGCTGCGGCCGATCAGCGTGATGTGGGGGTGGCGCTGCCGCAACTGGGCCAGCCAGGCGGCCGCGTCCGACCGCAGCGCTTCTTCCGATGGTTCGCCGCTGCTGCCGGCGTAGCCGCGGTAGTGCAGGCCGTACACCGCGTGGTCGGGGAAGATCCCGGCCAGCGTGCGCACCACGGGTCCCGGGTCTTCGGCGTTGCCCGGCAGGTACAGCACGGCTCGGTCGGCGGGCCGCGCGGCGGCGGCATAGAAGATCTCTCCGCCATCGGCCCGGGGCAGGTGCTGCACTGCTTCCGCGGACGCCGCGGTGGGGTGGAAGAGCAGGTGGCGCTGCAGCGCGAACATCAGCGCACAGAGCCCGACGTAGGCCAGCGCCACGCGCCAGGCCAACGCCGCCGCGCGCCGGCCCACGCGGCGAAGAGGGTGGGGCATGGCGAAGGCTGATGCGGGCGAGGCTGTGGACATCGGGCAACGAACGGCCGGAAAGGGCGTGCATTGTCGGCGTTCCCCCTGCACGCGGGGTCTGTTCCGGGGCGGCGGGGATTGACGGGATGAGGCGGACCGCTCACAGTGAATGTTGCAAAAAGCAACAAATCGGTGGACGACGATGGGAACACGTGCTTTCGTGGCACGCCAAGGCTGGAAAGACACGCCGATCAGCCTGGAAGAGTGGAGCAAGGCGGTGCACCAGTCCGTCGACCTGGAGATGCGCCAGTCGCCCGATGGTGAGTGGACCGCGCTGTTGCGTGGCAGCAGCCGCCGCCGGCTGACCTGGCATGACGGTTACCTGGCGGCACACCACACCAATGCGCGCATGGCCGCGGCCATCTTCGATCTGGCCGACCGCCTGCATGCCGATGTCTACAGCGAGCACCGGCGCCGCTTCGACAGCCTGGCCGACTGGCAGCGCCGCGTCGGCAGCGTGGTCGTGCAGCGCCGCAGCGACAGCACCGCCTCGCCCGTGCTCGCGAGCACCAGTTCCGCCGGCTGGTTCGCCTGGATCGCGGTGGCGGTGGGATTCGCGATGCTGATGCTGGCCAACTGATGGCCCGCTGAGGCACCACGGACGGCCGCGGCGCGGCGGGGCAGGGGGTGCCGCGCCGCGCCGGCCCGGCGACACTCGACCCCATGCTCCCTCCACCCGCGCCCGCCGCACCGCCCCCGGCCGAGCCCACCGGCCCGGACACGGCGACCGCCGACCGCTGGCCGCTGGCCGCCGTGCTGGTGGTGGACGACGAGCCCGGCATGCGCAATTTCCTGGAGAAGACGCTGGCCGCGCGCGTGGGCCGCGTGCTGTCGGCCGGCGACGCCGAGGCGGCCGACGAGCTGATGCGCCTGCACCGCTTCGACCTGGTGGTGCTGGACATCGCGCTGCCGGGCAAGAGCGGCATCCAGTGGCTGAAGGAGCTGCGCGAGCGCGGCAACACCAGCGAGGTGGTGCTGATCACCGCCTTCGCCGACCTGGACACCGCCATCGAAGCGCTGCGCGCCGGCGCCAGCGACTTCATCCTCAAGCCCTTCCGGCTGACGCAGATCCTGAACGCGCTGAAGCACGGCCTGGAGCGCGGGCTGCTGAAGCGCGAGAACTGGGTGCTGAAGCGCACGCTGTCGCAGCGCACGCCGGCGGCCGGCGGGCTGGTCGGCGGGTCCATTGCCATGCGCGGGCTGCAGGCGGCGATCCGGCGCGTGGCGGCGGTGCAGTCCACCGTGCTGCTCACCGGCGAATCGGGCACCGGCAAGGAACTGGCCGCGCAGGCGCTGCACCACGACAGCCCGCGCGCCGCCGGCCCCTTCGTGCCGGTGAACTGCGCCACCATGTCGCCCGACCTGATCGAGGCGGAACTGTTCGGCCAGGCGCCCTGGGGCGACCCGCGCGACGGCCGCGCCAAGCCGCGCGACGGGCTCTTCGTCTATGCCCAGGGCGGCACGCTGTTCCTGGACGAGATCAGCGAGCTGCCGCTCACTTTGCAGGCTACTCTGCTGCGCGTGCTGGACGACCACCGCGTGCGGCCGCTGGGCGGCGAGCAGGAGATCCCGGTGGACGTGCGCATCATCGCCGCCACCAACCGCCGCCTGGCCGACGAGGTGGCGGCCGGCCGCTTCCGGGCCGACCTGTACTACCGGCTGCAGGTGGTGGAGATCAACCTGCCGCCGCTGCGCGCGCACAAGGAAGACATCGCCGAGCTGGTGGCGCACTTCATCGACACCCTGTCCCCGCAGCTGGGCGTGCCGCCGATCGAGGTGACCCCCGAGGAGCTGGGCTACCTGCAGCAGTACGACTGGCCCGGCAACGTGCGCGAGCTGCGCAACCTGATCGAGCGCTCGCTGATCCTGGGGGCGCTGAACGTGTCGGCGCTGTACCAGGGCCTGTCGCGCATGGAGACGCGCCGCGCCGCGCTGCCACCGGCCACCACCGACCTGCACACGCTGGAAAAGCAGCACATCCTGGCCGTGCTCGCCGGCGTGCAGGGCGACAAGACCCAGGCCGCCAAGCTGCTGGGCATCTCCCGCCGCACGCTGGAGCGGCGCGTGGCGGAGTGGGGCGAACAGGGCGGCGCACCGGTGGCGCGATGACCGACGGCGGGCCGGCCGGCGGCGCGCTCCCCAGCCCACCCGCCGCCCCGCCGGCGGACCGCCGGGCGCAGGCGCGCGGTGCCGGGCCGGCGTCGTCCTGGCCGATCCGCCGCAAGCTGCAGGCCATGGTGCTGCTGCCGCTGGTGGTGGTGCTGCCGCTGCTGGGCCTGATCCTGCTGCTGTGGGGCAATGTCGCGCTCGACCGCATGCTGACGGCCAAGGTACGCGCCGACCTGGCGGTGGCGCACGGCTACTTCGACCGCGTGCTGGCGGAGGTGGCGGCCAGCACCGGCGCCATCGCCGATTCGCACGCGCTGCACCAGGCGCTGGCCGGCTGGTCGCCCGGGCAGCCGCCGCCGGCGGGCTTGCGCGCCCTGCTCCAGCGCTTCAAGGAGCGCGAGCAGCTGGACTTCATCAACCTGCGCGGGCCCGACGGCGCGCTGCTGCTGGCCGACTTCGACGGCGCCGGCCCGGCGCCGCCGCTGGCCGAAGGCCTGCGCGATTCGCCGCGCGTGCTGGCGTCCATCGAGGTGCTGGCGCCGGCCGAGCAGGGCCTGCTGGCGCCCGCGCTGCGCCAGCGCATCGCCGTGCCGCTGGTGCACACGCGCAATGCCCTGCCCGCCGCCCGCAGCCATGAAGACCGGGCGATGGTGGTGCGCGCCGGCGCCCCGGTGCGCGACGCCGCCGGCCGCGTGCGGGCCCGGCTGCAGGCCGGCGTGCTGCTGAACCGCAACCTGGCCTTCATCGACCACATCAACGACATCGTCTACCCCGCCGGCAGCCTGCCCTTCGGCAGCGTGGGCACCGCCACGCTGTTCCTCGACGACGTGCGCATCTCCACCAACGTGCGGCTCTTCCGCGGCAGCGCCGGGGCGGCGGAAAGCGAGTCCCGCGCCATCGGCACCCGCGTCTCGCAGGCGGTGCGCGAAGCGGTGCTGCAGCGCGGCGAGACCTGGCTGGACCGCGCCTTCGTCGTCAACGACTGGTACGTCTCCGCCTACGAGCCGCTGCGCAACAGCGCGGGCGAGCGCGTCGGCATGCTCTACGTCGGCTACCTGGAGCGGCCCTTCATCTGGCTGAAGTACGGCGTGCTGGCCGGCATCGGCGCGGTGTTCTTCGCGGTGATGGTGCTGGCCGCGTTCGCGGCCGCGCGCTGGGCGCGCAGCATCTTCCGGCCGCTGGAGCAGATGGCCGACACGATGAACCGCGTCGAAGCCGGTGCACTGGATGCCCGCGTCGGGGCATCCGGCCCGCCCGGCAGCCGCGACGAGATCGGCGCCCTGGCCGGCCACCTGGACCACCTGCTGGACACCATCGACGAGAAGACCCGCGCGCTGCAGCGCTGGAACAGCGAACTGGACGCCAAGGTGGCCGAACGCACCCGCGCGCTGGAGGCCGCGCAGCAGCAGCTGGTGCGCACCGAGAAGATGGCCGCGGTGGGCCAGCTCACCGCCAGCATCGCGCACGAGGTGAACAACCCCATCGCGGTGATCCAGGGCAACCTGGACCTGGTGCGCGAGCTGCTGGGCGCGGACGCCGCGCGCATCGCGCCCGAACTGAAGCTGGTGGACCAGCAGATCGAGCGCATGCGGCTCATCGTGACCCAGCTGCTGCAGTTCGCGCGGCCCACCGAATATGCGGGTTATGTCGACAGCGTGGCCCCCGCCGGCGCGCTGGACGATTGCCTGGTGCTCACCGGCCACCTGCTGGCCCGCACCCGCATCACCGTGCAGCGCGACGATGGCGCCACCCGCAGTGCCGGCATCAACCGCCAGGAGCTGCAGCAGGTGCTGGTGAACCTGGTGGTGAACGCCATCCACGCCATGCCCGACGGCGGCACGCTGCGCCTGCGCAGCGCCGACTGGCAGGCGCCGGACGGTGCGCCGGGCGTGCTGATCGAGGTGGCCGACACCGGCCCCGGCCTGCCGGAGGACCTGATGGGCGTGCTGTTCCAGCCCTTCGTCACGCGCAAGAAGGACGGCACCGGGCTGGGCCTGTGGATCAGCCGCAGCATCGTCGAACGCTACGGCGGCACGCTGGGCGCGGAGAACCGGCCCGAGGGCGGCGCGCGCATGACGGTGCGGCTGCGCTGCGAGCCCGCGCCGGACCAGACCTAGACTGCCTTCGATGATCGAACGCGAACACATCACCGGCCTCGTGCTGGCCGGCGGCCGCGGCAGCCGCATGGGTGGCTTCGACAAGGGCCTGCAGCCCCTGCACGGGCGGCCGCTGGCGCAGCACGCCATCGAGCGGCTGCGGCCGCAGGTGGGCCCGTTGTGGATCAGCGCCAACCGCAACGCCGGCGCTTACGCCGCGCTGGGCGTGCCGGTGTGTGCCGACACCGTGGCCGGCCAGCCCGGCCCGCTGGCCGGCCTGCTGGCGGGGCTGCAGCGGTGCACCACGCCCTGGCTGGCCGCGGTGCCGTGCGACGTGCCGCGCTTGCCCGTCGACCTGGTGGCGCGCCTCGCCGCCGGCCTGCAGGCGGAGGACGCCGAACTGGCGATTGCGGTGACCATGGAAAACGGCGAGCCCCGCGCCCACCCGGTGTTCTGCCTGCTGCCCGCCCGCTTGCGCGACGACCTGGCCGCGGCGCTGATGCGCGACGAACGCCGCGTGCTGCAGTGGATGCGCCGCCACCGCTGCGCCGAGGTGATGTTCGACGACGCGGCCGCCTTCGCCAACGCCAACACCGGCGCGGACCTGCGCCGGCTGGAGAATGATGATGACTCGTGAAGTGAGCGGCCGAGCGACCGCGTCCCTGTCTGGCGAGGCGGACCCGGTGGAACTGCCCGACGCGCTCGACCGTTTGCTCGCACGCCAGTCCGTCGGCATCAAGCACCTCGCCGAGCCCGGCCCCGGCGACGCCGAACTGCAGCGCATGGCCCAGGCCGCCTTGCGCGCCCCCGACCACGCCGGCCTGGTGCCCTACCGATTTGCCGTGGTGCGCGGCGCCGCCCGGGTGCGCCTGGGCGAACTCTTCGTGCAGGCCGCCCGCGCCGCCGGCAAGGACGAGGCCGGTGCCGCGCTGGACGCTGAACGCGCGCAGCGCGCGCCGGTGACGGTGGCCGTCATCGCCCGCCACGACCCCGGCCACCCGCAGGTGCCGGCGCATGAGCAGTGGGCCGCCCTGGGCGGGGCGCTGGCCTACTTCCTGCTGGCCGCGCACCTGATGGGTTATGGCGGCAAGATGCTGTCCGGCGGCAAGGTGCGCGATGCCGCCATCCAGGCCGCCTTCTGCCGCCCCGGCGAACAGCTGGTGGGCTGGGTGGCGCTGGGCACGCCGGTGGGCAGCCCAGCGCGCCGGCTGGACAAGCCGCGCGCCGCCGACGTGATGAGCGACTGGACCGGGGTTTGACATCACCCGCAAAGACCATGCCGGGCGTAGACTGGCCGCTCACGTTCGTGCGATGCATGGGCGCGCGGGGAGGGCACCGTGGAGGTCTCGGCAGCAGGCTGCAGGCGCCGCCGTAGAGGGCGGTCGACCGTCTGGTGGGTGGCACTGGCTGCGGCCCTGCCCCTCCCGATCCACGCGCAGGTTCCCGGCGGCTCCAGCGCCGCGGGCGCCGAGCGCCTGCACCGCGTCGCCCCGGGCGACACGCTGATCGGCCTGGCCCGCGCCCACCTCGACCCCGGCCACGGCTGGCGCGCGCTGCAGCGGCTCAACGGCGTGGCGGATCCCCGCCGCCTGCAACCGGGCCGCATGCTGCGGTTTCCCCTGGATTGGCTCAAGGCCGAGCCGGCGCTGGCCGAGGCGCTGCACGTGCGCGGCGACGTCACGGTCGAACGGGCAGGCGCTGCGCCGCAGGCCGTGCAGGCCGGCGCCCAGTTGCAGACCGGCGACCTGCTGCACGTCGGGTCCGAGTCGTCGCTGACCCTGCGTTTCGCCGATGGCGCCCGCCTGCTGCTGCGGCCCGACAGCACGCTGCGCCTGGCCCGGCTGCTGCAGCGCCCTGGCGGCGGCGTGGCCGACACCGGCCTGCGCCTGGACCAGGGCAGCGCCGATTCGCGCGT
>CBIHPZ010000042.1:0-13344 GCA_966211865.1 uncultured Aquabacterium sp. | reverse complement strand
CCAGCGCGGCATGGATGGACAGCGCGGCGCGCTTGCCGTCTTCCACCGCCTCCACCGTCAGGTCGCGGCCGCCGAAGCGGCAGTCGCCGCCGGCCCAGAGTCCCGGCACGGTGGTGCGGCCATCCACGTCCGCCACGATGCGGCCTTTCTGCAGCTCCAGCCCCACGCCTTCCAGCACGCGGGTGTCCAGCTTCTGGCCGATGGCGCGGAACACCATGTCGGCGGCGAAGGTCTCGTGCGTGCCGTCGGCCACCAGCTGGCCGTCGCGAAGATGCTGACGCGCAAAGCGCACGGCCACGGCCGCACCGTTCTCGCCGAGGATCGCTTCCGGCGCCAGCCAGTGGTGGATGGTCACGCCGTGGGTCTGCGCCCAGTCCTGCTCGGCCTCCGAAGCGCCCATCTGCTCGGGCCCGCGGCGGTACACCATGTGCACTTCCTCGGCGCCCAGCAGCTTCGACTGCACGGCCGCATCCACGGCGGTCATGCCGCCGCCGATCACGACCACGCGGCGGCCGATCGGCAGCGTGGACTTGTCGGGTGCCTGCAGCAGGGTGGCGATGAAGTCCACCGCATCGTGCACGCCGGCACAGTCTTCGCCCGGAATGCCGAGGGCATCGGTGCGCGCCAGGCCCAGCGCCAGGTACACCGCGTCGTGGTCCTGCCGCAGTTGCGCCAGCTGCGCCGCGCTCTCCAGCTTCCAGCCGCAGTGCAAGGTGATGCCGCCGATGCTCAGCAGCCAGTCCAGCTCGCGCTGCGCGAAGCCGCCGGCGGTCTTGTAGGACGCGAGGCCGTATTCGTTCAGGCCACCGCCCTTGGCGCGGGCGTCGAGCAGCGCCACCTCATGGCCCTGGCGCGCCAGGCCGAAGGCGCAGGCCATGCCCGCGGGCCCGGCGCCCACCACCGCCACGCGCCGGCCGGTGGGCGCGGCCCGGCCGAAGAGCGCGCTGACCGGCTTGTCCATCACCGCGTCCACCGCATAGCGCTGCAGCCGGCCGATCTCCACCGGCTTGCCCTGCTGCGCGGTGCGCACGCAGACCTGCTCGCACAGCTCTTCCGTGGGGCACACGCGGGCGCAGGTGCCGCCCAGCGGATTCGATTCGAGGATGGTCTTGGCCGCGCCGCGCAGGTTGTCTTCGGCGATGCGGCGGATGAAGCTGGGCACGTCGATGCCGGTGGGGCAGGCGGTGGCGCAGGGGGCGTCGTGGCAGTAGAGGCAGCGCTCGGCCTCCACCAGCGCCTGGGTGCGGCTGTAGCGCGGCGCGGCGTCGCTGAAGTTGGCCGCGTACTGCTCGGGCGCCAGGCGCGCGGGCCGGATGTCGGGCCCGGCCTCGGCCGGCGGAGGGGAGAGGGGCATCGTCGGCACGCGCGGCTCCTGTGGTTGTGCCCGGCCGCCTTGGGCAGGGCGCCAAGCTGCGCCCGTGCGGCCGGAATCTGACCGTTTGGTCAAGATTTCCGCGGGATATTACGCAAAGGCCGTGCCACGTGGCGACCCCGTACAAACCCCCGCCGGTGCACGGCGGCGGGGCGTGGTTTGCAGGCGGCCCCGGCGGCGCGGCACCGCCACCGTGCGGCGTGCGCATCCTTCGGGTTCGTGCGGCGCGCTGCGCTTGCAGGTTCGTGCGGTCGCGCCGTCCTTTCAGGTCCGGTGCGGGCGCCTGCGCCTCCGCATCGTGCGGCGTGCCCGGCACATCAAACCGGCGTGCCCTCGTCGCGCCGCCCGCGCGCCCGCCGCCACTGCCGGTCCGACCGGAAGCCCGCCAGCGCCGCCGCCTGCTGCCCGTTCGCCCCGCGCCGCAGCGCCTGCTGCGCCAGCGACACGCGCACGTGCTCCACGTAGTCGCGCGGCGTCAGCCCGGTGTGCTGGCGGAACAGGCGCGTCAGCTGCCGTGGCGTGACGTGCGCGACGGCCGACAGCGCATCGGCCGACCAGTCGCCGCCCGGCTGTTCGCACACCGCCTCCTGCACGCGGTGCAGCGCCGGGTGCAGGTGGTCGCGGAAGGCCAGCAGCGGCGAACGCTGCGGGTCGTCCTGCCCGCGCCGGCCGTGCACCACCATCACCTGCGCCACGGTGGCGGCCAGCGCGTCGCCGGCGTGGCGGGCGATGCAGTGCAGCGCCAGGTCGATGCCGGCGGTGATGCCGGCGCTGCTGAGCAGCGGGCCGTCCTCGACGAAGAGGCGGTTGGCCAGCACCTGCGCACCCGGCGCGAGCGCGCTCAGGTCGTCCAGCAATTCGTGGTGGGTGGTGCAGCGCTGCTGCGGCTCGATGAGGCCGGCGTCGGCGGCGAGCAGGGCACCGACGCACACCGTCAGCAGCCGGTGCGGCAGTGCATTCATCCGCTCCGCCGGGTGCAGCGCGGGCCGCAGCACCCGGCTCAGCCAGTCGCGCGTGGCCAGCCAGGCGCGCTGGCGGCGCAGCACGGTGCCCACGTCACCGGGGCGGCCGAGCAGCACGGTCCAGGTGGTGGTCTTCAGCACCGCCGGCAGCGGCTCGATCGCCGCCAGTGACAGGCCGACCGACGACGTCACCTGCGCTTCGGGCCCCGCATAGCGCAAGCGGAACAGCGGCTCGCGCCCGCGCCGCGCCAGCGCCTGGTTGGCCAGGCGGAAGGCTTCCGCCGGCCCGGCCAGGTCCAGCAGCAGCGTGTCGGGCAGCACGATGAACAGCACGTCCACCGGGTCCGCCTGCACGCCCGAGTTCAACGCGGGTTCTCGGTCCATTCGAAGTCCATCTGCCGGGCGGTGCGTTCGGCCAGCGCGCGGCCCGCCAGGCGTTCGACGATGTGCAGGCTCATGTCGATGCCGGCGCTGATGCCGGCGGAGGTGACCAGCGCCGCGCGGCCCTGCGCGACGTGGCCACCGTCGACCCACCGCAGGCCTTCCCGCACGTCCAGCGCCGGATGGTCGCGCCGCAGGTCGGCGATGTCTTCCCAGTGCGTGGTCACCGGCGTGCCCGCGGCAATGAGGCCCGCATCGGCGAGCAGGAAGGCGCCGGTGCAGACCGAGGCGACCAGTTCGGCGCCAGCCGCGGCACCGGCGATCCAGCGCAGCGTGGCTTCATCGCGGCGCGCGCCATCGACCACGCCGCCGGGAACGATCAGCACCTCGGCCGGCGCGGCCTCGTCGTGGAAGCCAGCGTCCGCCAGCGCCTGCAGCCCGGCCCGCGCACGCACCGGCCCCGCCGCGGCGGCCACGGTGCGCACCGCGAACGGCGGCGCGCTGCCGGGCGACAGCCGCGCGGCCATGCGGCTCGCCGTCGTGAAGACCTCGTACGGGCCGGCGAAGTCGAGCACTTCGACGTCGCGGAACAGCAGGATGTCAACGCGGCGCGTCATGCCGCGCTCCGGCCGAGGCGTCCGGCTTCAGCCGCTGGGAGGGGCATGGCCGCGCGCTCGGCCTGGCTCATGCCGCTTCCTTCGCGCGCGCCAAGGCCTGGTCCACGGTGCAGATCGTCGCGAAGCGGCCCGCCAGCACGGTCTCCGTGCGCTCGCGGATCTGCGCGGCCGTCAGCGTCTGGCCGGCGGGCGTGGTCATGTCGAAGGTGAGCGTGGCCTCGGTGACGAAATCCACCGTCCAGCCTTCATCGCTGGCGTGGCGCGTGGTGGTCTCGCAGCACTGCTCGGTGCGGATGCCGGCGACGATCAGCCGGCGGATGCCGTGCTGGTGCAGCCACACGGCGAGGCCCGTGCCCACCAGCGAGCTGTGGCGGTGCTTCTCGATGGTGACCGCGGCGTCGAAGGGGGCCAGGCCGTCGATGGGGCGGATCAGGCCGCTCTCGGGCGCAAAGGCGTTGGACGCCTCGCGCGGCCCGTCGGTGTGGAAGATGCGCACGACCGGAATGCCTTGCGCGGCCGCACCGGCCAGCAGCGCGTTGGTGCGTTCGAAGAAGGCGGGCGCCTCGGCATCCGACCAGTAGGGCCGGGCGCGGAAGGACTGCTGCACGTCGATCAGCAGCAGGGCGGTGGTGGCTTGCGGTTGGGCTTGGGACATGGCGGGCTCCTTCGGGGACTCATCAGGGTTGATGGCCCGTATCGTCGCGCCGCGCGCCCGTCCACGCAGCACCGCCGCCGGACCGGCAGCGGTCAAATCCGGACATGCCGGATGAGCGAAGGTGCGCGCCTGGGCGGCCGCTGCCGCAGGGCGGCCGGGGCACGCCGTCAGCGGGTTGCCGACAGCCCCTGCACGCCCTGCCGCGTCGCCTCCAGCGCCTGCTCCACGATGCGCTGCTTCCATTCCGGCGTGTCGGTGTAGAACGCGTCGCGCAGCCGGCGCTTGATGGCTTCGCCCTGCGGCGCCGCGACTTCCGGGTGGTTCTCCAGCCACTGGTCGGCGCGCAGTGCGTCCATCACTTCGGTGATCGGCACGGTGCCGTACTCCAGCGCGATGCCGGTGTACTCGGCCTGCGGCGCCTCGTCGTAGGCGACGGTCCACATCAGCCCTTGCAGCAGCGCCGAGGTGGACGAGCCGTCGTAGATGGAGGTCACTTCCGGACCCCACCAGGCACGCGCCCTGGCCAGCGCCGCGGCGTCGTCCCGGCAGGCGAAGATGCGTTCGCCGTGGCCGCTGGGCCCCAAGCCCGTGTGGAAGTCGATCCAGCCCAAACGCGTGCAGCGGCGCGCGTGGTCCTGCAGCACGTGGCGCAGGGTCTGGTGGCTCCAGGTGGGGTTCACGCCGCCGAAGAACAGGCCTTCGGGGTGGGCGTACTGGCCCGCAGAAATGGCGGCCTGCCAGGCCTTCACGCCGCGATCCTCGATGTAGCGCCGGGTCTCGGCTTCCACCTCGGGCGTGGGCGGCCACTGCGAAGGCACCAGCAGGTGCGAGATCTCGTCGTACGCGGCGTTGCGCGGCAGTGGCTGCGAGAAGTCGTGGAAGTTGCGGTTCAGGTCGACGTTCTCGTGCGTCGTGCGCCGCCACCACGAGAAGCCGTAGGGGTTGAGGCCGTGGATGTACAGCAGCGCGACGCCGCCGGCGTGCGCGGCCTGGCGCAGGTCGGTGTCCTGCAGCAGCGCGATCTGCGCGCCGGAGCCGCAGAAGCCTTCCACGCCGTGGCAGGCGCTGGACAGCACCAGCACGGCGGGCGCGTCGGCGGGGCCGTCGCGCACCACGTCCATCGCCAGCGGCTCGCCATCGCGGCCCAGCATCGGGTGCGGGTGGCTTTGCACATCGAGCCCGGCGGCCTCGACGGCCGCCAGGAACTTGCCGCGCGCCTCGGCATACGTCTGCGCGAAACCTTCCTCGGCGCGGCTCATCAGGTCCCGGCTCATCGCGGCGTGTTCAGCCAGGCCTCGGCCAGCCGCACCCAGGCGGTGGCGCCCAGCGGGATCAGGTCGTCGTTGAAGTCGTAGCTGGGGTTGTGCAGCATGCAGGGCCCCAGGCCGTGGCCGCCCTGGCGGTGCGCGCCGTCGCCGTTGCCGATCATGAAGTAGCAGCCGGGCTTTTCCTGCAGGAAATAGCTGAAGTCCTCGGCGCCCATGGTCGGCTCGAAGTCCAGCACGTTCTCCTCGCCCACCACCTCGCCCAGCACGCGCCGGGCGAAGGCGGTCTCGGCCTCGTGGTTGATGGTGGGCGGGTAGTTGCGCTTGAACTCGAATTCGGCCGTGCATTCGAAGGCGGCTGCCGTCGATTCGGCCACCCCCTTCATGCGCCGCTCGATCAGGTCCAGCACCTCGGTGGTGAAGGTGCGCACGGTGCCTTCCATCACGCAGCTGTCGGGGATGACGTTGGTGGCCTCGCCGGTGTGGATCATCGTCACCGAGATCACGCCGGTGTCGATCGGCCGCTTGTTGCGCGTGAGGATGGTCTGGAAGGCCGACACCATCGCGGCTGCCGCCGGCACCGGGTCCACCCCCAGGTGCGGCATCGCACCATGCGCGCCCTTGCCGCGCACGGTGATCTTGAATTCATTGCTCGATGCATAGCAGGGCCCCGGCTTCAGCGAGAACTGCCCCACCTTCATGCCGGGCCAGTTGTGCGCGCCGAAGATGGCCTCCATCGGGAACAGCTTGAAGAGGCCGTCCTTGATCATCTCGCGCGCGCCGCCGCCGCCTTCCTCGGCCGGCTGGAACACCAGGTAGACCGTGCCGTCGAAGTTGCGGTGCTTGGCCAGGTGCTTGGCCGCGGCCAGCAGCATCGCGGTGTGGCCGTCGTGGCCGCAGGCGTGCATCTTTCCGGCGTGCCGGCTGGCGTGCGCGAACTTGTTGTGCTCGGTCATCGGCAGCGCGTCGATGTCCGCGCGCAGGCCCAGGGCGCGGTCGCTGCTGCCGTTCTTCACGATGCCGACGACGCCGGTGGTGCCGAGGCCGCGGTGCACCGGAATGCCCCATTCCGTCAGCGCCTTCGCGATCAGGTCGGACGTGCGCACTTCCTCGAAGCAGAGCTCAGGGTGGGCGTGGATGTCGCGGCGCAGCGTGGTGATGCTGGCGGCGTCGGCGAGGATGGATTCGATCAGGCGCATGGGCGGAAGGCTCCTCGGGGGACGGTCGTGCGGCGTGGTGGCCGGCGACGAAGCGGGCCAGTTTACGACTCACCCCCAAGCCCTGACGCCGGGCTTGGTTAGACAAGTGCCGGCCGCTGTCCGCAGGAATCGCTGTGCAATAGTGAGGCATGGACACGACCCACGCTCCCGCAGGCCAGACGAGCTCCATCACGGTTCGCGGCGCCTGCCCCCACGACTGCCCCGACACCTGCGCGCTGAAGATCACCGTCGAGAACGGCCGCGCCGTCCGCGTGCAGGGCGACCCCGAACACCCGCCGACGCACGGCGCCCTGTGCACCAAGGTCTCGCGCTACACCGAGCGCACCTACCACGACGAACGCGTGCTGCACCCGCTCAAGCGCGTCGGCCCCAAGGGCAGCGGCCAGTTCGTGCGTGTCAGCTGGGACGAAGCGCTGTCCGACATCGCCACGCGCCTCGCGGCCATCGCCGCGCGCGACCCGCAGGCCATCGTGCCCTACAGCTACGCCGGCACCATGGGCCTGCTGCAGGGCGAGTCGATGGCAGCCCGCTTCTTCCACAAGCTGGGCGCCTCGCTGCTGGACCGCACCATCTGCGCGTCCGCCGGCGGCGACGCGCTGGCGGCCACCTACGGCGGCAAGGTGGGCATGCACCTGGAAGCCTTCGCCGACAGCAAGCTGATCCTGATCTGGGGCAGCAATTCGATCGCGTCGAACCTGCACTTCTGGACCTTCGCGCAGCAGGCCAAGCGCAACGGCGCCAGGCTGGTCTGCATCGACCCGCGCCGCACCGAGACAGCGGACAAGTGCCACCAGCACATTGCGCTGCTGCCCGGGACCGACGGCGCCTTGGCCTTGGCGCTGATGCACGAGCTGATCACGAACGCGTGGCTCGACCCCGACTACATCGCCCGCCACGTCGATGGCTTCGACGCGCTGCGGGAGCGCGCGCTGGCCTGGCCGCCGGAGCGCGCGGCCGCCGTCTGCGGCATCGACGCCCAAGTCATTCGCGACCTGGCGCGCGAGTACGGCACGACCAAGCCCGCGGCCATCCGCCTCAACTACGGCATGCAGCGCGTGCACGGCGGCGGCAACGCCGTGCGGCTGGTCGCGCTGCTGCCCTGCCTCACCGGCGCGTGGCGCCAGCGCGGCGGCGGCCTGCTGCTGTCGGCCTCCGGCTGGTTCAAGGGCTTCCGCAACAGCAGCGCGCTGGAGCGGCCCGACCTGCTGGGCACGCGCCGCCCGCGCACCATCAACATGAGCACCATCGGCGACGACCTGCTGCGCGAGGGCTCAGCGGAATTCGGCCCGCGCATCGAGGCGCTGGTGGTCTACAACAGCAACCCGGTGGCGGTGGCGCCGCAATCGCCGAAAGTGGTGCAGGGGTTCCAGCGCGAGGACCTCTTCACCGTGGTGCTCGAGCAGTTCATGACCGACACCGCCGACCATGCCGACTACGTGCTGCCCGCCACCACGCAGCTGGAGCACCTGGACGTGCACACGTCCTACGGCCACACCTACGTGCTGATGAACCAGCCCGCGGTGGCGCCGCTGGGCGAGGCCAAGCCGAACACGCAGGTGTTCCGCGAGTTGGCCGCTCGCATGGGCTTCGATGAGCCGTGTTTCCACGACAGCGACGAGCAGCTCGCGCTGCAAGCCTTCACCAGCGACATCGACCTGGCCGCGCTGCGCGCCAACGGCTGGGTGAAGCTGCCGCTGCCCGAGCTGCCGTTCGCTGAGGGCGGCTTCCCCACCGCCAACGGCAAGGTGCAGGTGAACGTGCCGGGCCTCGGCGTGCCGGACCACGTGCCCAACCACGAGTCCGCGCTGTCCGCACCCGAGCTGGCGCAGCGTTATCCCCTGGCGATGATCTCGCCGCCGGCGCGGCACTTCCTCAACTCCACCTTCGTCAACGTGCGCAGCCTGCGCAGCATCGAAGGCCAGCCGCTGGTCGAGATCCACCCGGTGGACGCCGCGGCGCGCGGCATCGTCGACGGCACGCTGGTGCGGGTCTTCAACGACCGCGGCAGCTACCGCTGCCAGGCGGCTATCAGCGAAAGGGCGCGGCCAGGGGTCGTCAACGGCCTGGGCGTGTGGTGGCGCAAGCTGGGGGTGGACGGCAGCAACGTCAACGAGCTCACCAGCCAGAAGCTCACCGACATCGGCCGCGCGCCGACCTTCTACGACTGCCTGGTGGAGGTGGCGGCGGCATGAGGGCTGTCGCCCCCTTGTTCCTGAGACGAGGCGCGCCACCCCCGGGAGGGTGCCCCGGCCGCGGGCGGAGGGTCCGATGAACCTGGGATGGCGCGGCCGCCTGCTGGCGGCGGCCGTGGTGGGCCTGGCCATCGCCGGCATCGCGGGCTGCTCGACCATCGGCTACTACGCGCAATCGGTCGGCGGCCACCTGGACATCGTGCGCCGCGCGCGCCCGGTCCCCGAGGTCATCGGCGACCCCGCCACGCCCGCCCCGCTGCGCGACCGCCTGATGCTGGCGCGTGAGATGCGCGACTTCGCGGTGCGCGAACTGCACCTGCCCGACAACCGCAGCTACCGCAGCTACGCCGACCTGCAGCGCAACGCTGCGGTGTGGAACGTGGTGGCGGCGCCCGAGCTGTCGCTGGAGTTGAAGCGCTGGTGCTTCATGGTCGTCGGCTGCATCGGCTATCGGGGCTATTTCTCAAAGGACGCGGCCGAACGCGAGGGCGCGCAGCTGAAGGCGGAGGGCCTGGACGTCAGCGTCTATGGCGTGTCGGCCTACTCCACGCTGGGCCGCACCGACTGGCTGGGCGGCGATCCCCTGCTCAACACCTTCATCGACTGGCCCGAGCTGGAGCTGGCGCGGCTGATCTTCCACGAGCTGGCGCACCAGGTGGCCTACGCGGCCGGCGACACCACCTTCAACGAGTCCTTTGCCACCGCGGTCGAACGCCTGGGCGGCGAGCGCTGGCGGCGTGAGCGCGGCCTGCCCGCGTCGGACGACAGCGTCATCGACCGCCGCCGCAGCGACTTCAAGGCCCTGCGCCAGCGCACGCACGACGAACTGGCCGCGCTGTACCGCAGCAGCGTGACCGACGACGAGAAACGCGCCGGCAAGGCGCGCATCCTGGGCGCCATGCGCGCCGAGCTGCAGCGGCTCAAGATCGAGGCCTGGAATGGCTACGCCGGCTACGACGCCTGGGCCCAGCGTGCCAACAACGCGACCATGGGCGTGCAGGCGGCCTACGACGAGCTGGTGCCTGCTTTCGAGAAGCTGTTCGAGCGCCAAGGCCGCGACTTCGCACGCTTCCATGCCGAGGCGAAGCGACTCGCCGCCTTGCCGATGGCCGAGCGCCGGGCCACACTGGCGGCGATCGGCCCTTAGGCCGCGCCCGTCACCCGGAGAACGAACCCATGCCCGACATCCGCATCCGCCGCGACCACCAACTCGGCCTGGCCAAGGCCCGCAAGATCGCCTGGCAATGGGCGGAGAAGGTCGAAGAGAAGTTCGACATGGAGTGCACCGTGGTCGAGGGCGAGACCAGCGACACGGTCGAGTTCAAGCGATCCGGCTGCAACGGCACGCTCATCGTCACGGCCGATCACTTCGACCTGCACGCCAAGCTCGGCTTCCTGCTCGGCGCCTTTGCCGGCACCATCGAGGCCGAGATCGAGAAGAACCTCGATGCCCTGCTCGGCTCGGCCGGTGGCGCGGCCAAGGCCGACAAGCCGGCGGCCAAAAAGAAAAAGTCCTGAACGCTGGATGGCGTTCAGGACCGGGGGCCGCTGAGGGCGGCTGTTACTTCAGGCGCTCGGTCACTTCAGGCTTTCGATGAGGTCGACGTACTCCTGCATCGCCTCCTCGCCGGACTTGCCCTTCAGCTCGTTCCACGCGTCCCACTTGGCGCGGCCCACCATGTCGGTGAAGCCGGGGCGCTTGCCTTCGACGTCGCCCTCGGTCGCCTGCTTGTACAGCGAATAGATCTTCAGGAGCGTCATGTTGTCGGGCTTCTCCGGCAGCTTCTTGCTGTCGGCGACGGCTTGTTCGAACTGCGACTTGAGATCGGCCATGCGTGCGCTCCTTCGTGAAAATCGGTCTTGACGGCGGGCATGTTACCCAGCATCGTCGTTCGCCCCCTAGAGAACCACACCGAGGAGAAGCCCCGATGACCGCCGTTGCCAGCAGCCGCATGTCCCGGGTCGACACCGCGTGGCTGCGCATGGACAACGACGTCAACCTGATGATGATCGTCGGCGTGTGGCTGCTCACGCCGGCCATCACGGTGGAGGCGCTGCGCGAGCGCGTGCAGGACAAGCTGCTGAAGTACGGCCGCTTCCGCCAGCGCGCGGTGGCCGACGCGATGGGCGCGACCTGGGTCGAGGACGAGGCCTTCGACATTCACGAGCACGTCAAGGTCGAGCAGCTGCACCGCGCGCCCGGCCAGAGCGAACGCGAAGCCCTGCAGCACCGCTGCGGCGAACTGGCGATGACGCCGCTCGACCCCGAGCGCCCGCTGTGGCAGTTCCAGCTGATCGAAGACTACGAAGGCGGCAGTGCGCTCATCGCCCGCGTGCACCACTGCATCGCCGACGGCATCGCGCTGATCTCGGTGATGCTTTCCATCACCGACGGCGGCAACGACCCGCCGCAGCGGCGCAAGAAGCAGCGCGAGGCCGAGGAGGGTGACGGCGACTGGCTGGCCGATGCGGTGCTGAAGCCGCTGTCGGACATCACGATCAAGGCCATCGGCATGTACAGCGGCGGCGTGGCGAAATCCATCGACATGCTGGCCAACCCGCAGCAGCCGCTGCTGGGCTCGATCGACATGGCCCGGTCCGGGCTGCAGGTGGTCAACGACGTGGCGGCGATGGCGCTGATGGCCGACGACTCGCCCACGCTGCTCAAGGGCCAGCCCGATGGCCAGAAGTGCGTGGCGTGGGGCGAGCCGCTGCCGCTGGACCGGGTCAAGGCCATCGGCAAGGCGCTGGGCTGCTCGATCAACGACGTGCTGCTGTCCTGCGTGGCCGGCGCGATTGGTCGTTATCTGTCTGACCGGGGCGACGACCCCGCGGGCAAGGACATCCGCGCGATGGTGCCGGTGAACCTGCGGCCGCTGGAAAAGGCCTGGCAACTGGGCAACCGCTTCGGACTGGCGCCGCTGGTGCTGCCGATCGGCATCGCGAACCCGGTCGAGCGGGTCTACGCCGTGCGCGCCCGCATGGCCGAGCTGAAGGGAAGTTATCAGCCGCTGCTGGCCTTCGCCGTGCTGTCGGTGGCCGGCCTCTTCGTCAAGCCGGTGCAGGACGCGGTGCTGGGCCTGTTCGCCAAGAAGGCCACCGCGGTGATGACCAACGTGCCCGGGCCGGCGAAGCCGCTGAAGTTCCTCGGCTCCACCCTGCGCCAGACCATGTTCTGGGTGCCCGCCTCGGGCAACATCGGCGTGGGCGTCAGCATCCTCAGCTACGGTGGCGGCGTGCAGTTCGGCCTCATCACCGACCACGCGCTGTGCCCGCATCCGCAGGACATCATCGACCGCTTCGAACCCGAGTTCGAGCGGCTCGTCACCTTGACGATGATGCTGCCCTGGTTCCCTGACGGCGCCTGACCAGGCCCGCGACGCACGCCCGCGCGTGCCAGCGGGCTTGGCGGAGCGCTTCGCAGGCGCTCAAGCCTTCGGCTCGATGCCCGGTGCGTCGGTCGGCTGGAGGGGCGCCGGCTCGTCCAGCCGCGCGGGTTCTGCCGTGTGCTGCTGTGGCGGATGCGCCGGGGCGCCTTGGCGCGCGTGATGCGGATCTTGCGTGTGTTGCGGATCGTGCATGTGGTGCGGCGCCCCCTCATGGTGGGCCCCATTCGCGGGCCCGTGCGGCGCGCCGAATTCACCGTAGCCGTCCTCATGGTGCCGCGGCCGAATGCCGGTGCGCAGGTAGCGGTTGTGGTGGTTCACGCGCGGCAGGTAGCGCGCGAGTTCGCTCAGCGCCATCTGGTACACGTCGCGCTTGAACTCGATCACCAGTTCGAGCGGGACCCAGTAGTCGTTCCAACGCCAGGCATCGAATTCCGGGTGGTCGGTGGCACGCAGGTCCAGGTCGCAATCGCGGCCCACCAGGCGCAGCAGGAACCAGATCTGCTTCTGTCCCTTGTAATGGCCGCGTGCGTCCTTGCGGATGAAGTTTTCCGGGACCTCATAGCGCAGCCAGTCGCGCGTGCGCGCGAGGATGCGCACATGCTCGGGCCGGAGACCGACTTCCTCGTGCAACTCCCGAAACATGGCCTGCTCGGGTGACTCGCCGTATTTGATGCCGCCTTGCGGAAACTGCCACGAGTGCGTGCGCAGCCGTTTCCCCCAGAACACCTGGTTTCGCGAGTTGAGCAGGATGATGCCGACGTTCGGCCTGAAGCCTTCACGGTCGAGCATAATCAACCCCAATACTGAAATTGAAATAATTATTGCACCGGCCCTGTGCGGCGAGCGAACCCTCGCTTACCCGCATGGTGATCCGCCCGGCGCAATGCGGCCTCCCAGGCTGCAAGTCGTCTGCCCAGACCCAACGCCCATGAAAGCCTCTCAGTTCTTCATCGCCACCCTGAAGGAAGCGCCTGCCGACGCCGAGGTCAAGAGCCATCAGCTGATGATGCGCGCCGGCATGATCAAGCGCCTCGGCGCGGGGATCTACAACTACATGCCGATGGGCTTGCGGGTGATTCGCAAGGTCGAGGCCATCATCCGCGAGGAGATGAACCGCGCCGGCGCCGTGGAACTGCTGATGCCGGTGGTGCAGCCGGCCGAGCTGTGGCAGGAGACCAAGCGCTTCGAGCAGATGGGCCCCGAGCTGCTGCGCGTGAAGGACCGCCACGACCGCGACTTCGTGATCCAGCCGACCTCGGAAGAGGTGGTGACCGACATCGCGCGCCAGGAG
>CBIHPZ010000041.1:0-13467 GCA_966211865.1 uncultured Aquabacterium sp. | reverse complement strand
ACTTCTTGGCGATGGAGATCACGAGGCGCAGGTTGGCCTCGATCATTTCCTTCTTGGCGTCGCGGCTGGCCTTCTCGCCGGCGTTCATCTGCCGGTTGATTTCCTTCAGGTCGTCCAGCGGCACCACGGCGTGCTGCTGCAGGTCGATCAGCTTCTGCTGCAGTTCCTGGATGGCCGGCAGGTTGCGGCCCAGCACGGCGCTGTACGGCTTGGCGGCCTGGACTTCCTTCTCCGCCCACTTCAGGTTCAGGATGTTGGGCGGGAAGGTCTTGATGAAGTGCTCTTGCGGCATGCCGCAGCGGTCGACCACGATCTTGCGGATCTCGCGCTCGAAGCGGCGCACGTCGTCCACCTGCGAACGCAGCACGTCGCACAGCTTCTCGATGGTCTTGACCGTGAAGCGGATCGTCATCAGATCCTCGGTCAGCATGTGCTGCGCCTTGTCGTAGCCCGGCGAGTTGTAGCCTTCCTTCTCGAAGGCCTTGCGCATCTTCTCGAAGTGGGTGCGGACGGTGGCGAAGCGGTCCAGCGCCTGCGACTTCAGCTCTTCCAGCTTCTTGGTCAGCGCCTTGCTGCCGCCCTGGCCGTCGTCGTCGTCCTCTTCATCGAACTCGTCGAAGTCTTCTTCAGCGACGTAGTCGTCCGCCTCGTCGTCGGAGACGAAGCCGTCGACCACCTCGGAGATCTGCATCTCGCCGGCGCCGATGCGGTCGGCCATGGCCAGGATCTCGGCGATGGTCTTGGGCGAGGCCGAGATGGCCTGCATCATCGACTGCAGGCCGCCTTCGATGCGCTTGGCGATCTCGATTTCGCCTTCGCGGGTCAGCAGTTCGACCGAGCCCATTTCGCGCATGTACATGCGCACGGGGTCGGTGGTGCGGCCGAACTCGGAATCGACCGTGGACAGCGCGGCTTCGGCGGCTTCCTCGGCTTCTTCCTCGGTGGCGGTGTTGGTGTTGCCGCCGGCGATCAGCAGCGTGGCGGCGTCGGGCGCCTGCTCGTACACCGCGATGCCCATGTCGTTGAGCATCGAGACGATGGCCTCGAGGATTTCGTTCTCGACCAGCTTCTCGGGCAGGTGGTCGTTGATTTCCTGGTGCGTCAGGAAACCACGCGTCTTGCCCATCTTGATGAGGGTCTTCAGCTCCAGGCGGCGCTTGGCGACTTCCTCTTCGGTGAGCGTGGTCTCGTCCAGGCCGAACTCGCGCATCAGCGCGCGTTCCTTGGCCCGCGAGACCTTCATGCGCAGCGGCTTGGCCTTGGCTTCCGATTCGCCGGCGGCCTCCTCGACCACCTCGGCTTCCGCTTCCGGTTCGCCTTCGAGTTCGGCCTCGATGTCGCCCAGGTCCTCGTCTTCCGACTTCTTGGCCGCTTCCTTGCCCTTGGCGGCGGCCTTGCCCTTGGCCGGCGCTTTCGCGGCGGCCTTGGCCGGCGTCTTGGCCTCGGCCTTGGCCGCCTTGGTGGCCTTGGGCTTGGCGTCGCCCGCGTCGGCGGCCGGCGCCGGCTTGGCTTTGACGGTGGTGCTGGCGGCGGCGTGCTCGAGTTCAGTCGGGGCGACGTCGGTCTTCTTGGCGTTCATGCAGGTCCTTGCGCGGTCATCGGGGGAGTTGCCATCCGCCGGAAATGCACCGGCACCGAAGCGGACGAGGCCCGCGGGCGGCGCAACGCGTCACCACGAAATGCCGTGGCAACACGCCCCCGGGAGCCCCCGGGTGTGGTGGATTCAAAAACGGCCGGGCAAGTTCGCGTGAACGTTCAAAGAGTGCAGCCCTGGCGGATATTCGGTGGCCTGAACGCTTAACTGCGTGCCCGTGTCGCGGGTGGCCTTTGACCGGAGGTGCTGCCGTCACTCTTGCCGATGCAACCAAACGAGCATTATCGGCGAGATTACCAATTGCGTCAAAGACGCGGGGTGAAGCCGGCCAACAGGGGAACCCTGGGTCAGGTCAAGCCGCCGGCGCGGTGCGGGCGTTCTTCATGTCGGCCCGCAGCTTGAACAGCGTTTTCAGGCGCTCCGCCGCCGCGGAGTCGGAGATGTCGCCGGACTCCATCAGCCACTGGATCTCGTCGTTGACCGCGGCTTCGCGCAGCCGGTGCAGGACTTTCTCGACCTCGACCTTGGGCTGCTCGTCCTCGAAGTCGTGGAAGCCGCGCATGCGTTCGAGCAAGGGCCGCAGCAGTTCCCCGTCCGCATCGCGCTCGATCTCCTCGATGAGCGCCGCGAGCGTCATCGGGCCATGTTCATGGCAGACACGGTCCAACGCGGCGAAGAAGGTGCCGTGCGGCGCCGGCTGGCCACCCAGCAGGTCGTGGTCGTCGGCTGGCAGTTCGAGCCAGACACCCGCATTGCGGGCGAGCAGCCAGGCGACCCGGTCGAGCAGCGTGGCGGTCTGCGGTTGGGAGCGGCGTCCGCCCATGGCGCGTGGCGCCTGGAAAGCGGGGCTGCGCGCGCGTCGGCTGGCGCGCTGGCCGGCGGGCTCCTCGGCGGCGTCCGATGGTTCGCGCTCTGCGCGGCCGCCGCGCGAACGCCCCGTGCGCTGCCAATGCGCCGCCAGCGTGCCCGCATCGACGCCGCCTCGCTTCGACAGTTCGGCCAGCACCTGTTCGCGCAACAGGCCGTCCGGCAGCTGTTCAAGCAGCGGGCGCGCCTGGCTGAGCATGCGGGACCGGCCTTCGGCGGTCGCCAGGTCACAGTCGGCGGCGGCGTGCGCCAGCAGTTGTTCGGACAGCGGCACCGCTTCGGAAACGGCCTTCTCGAAGGCGGCGGCGCCGAGTTCACGCACGTAGCTGTCGGGGTCGTGCTCGGCCGGCAGGAAGAGGAAGCGGATGCTGCGCAGGTCGGTGGCGTGGGGCAGGGCGGCTTCCAGCGCGCGCGCCGCAGCGCGGCGCCCGGCAGCGTCGCCATCGAAGCTGAAGACGACCGACTCGGTGAATCGGAACAGCTTGGCCACGTGCTCGGCGGTGCACGCCGTGCCCAGCGTGGCCACCGCGTTGCCGAAGCCGGACTGCGCCAGCGCGACGACGTCCATGTAGCCCTCGACCACCAGCGCATAGCCGCGTTCGCGCACCGCCTGGCGCGCCTCGAACAGGCCGTAGAGCTCCTGGCCCTTGTGGAAGACCGGCGTCTCGGGCGAGTTCAGGTACTTGGGCTCGCCCTTGTCGAGCACGCGGCCGCCGAAGCCGATGACCTCGCCGCGCACCGAGCGGATGGGGAACATGATGCGGTCACGGAAGCGGTCGTAGCGCTTCTGCTCGGCCTCGTCCAGGCCTTCGTCCGCACCTTGCACGATGACCAGCCCGCATTCGACGAGCTGCGGCTCGTCATAACGCGGAAAAGCGCTGGCCAGCGGCCGCCAGCCTTCGGGCGCGTAGCCGAGGCCGAAGCGCGCGGCGATGGCGCCGGTGAGGCCGCGGCGCTTCAGGTAGTCGATGGCGCGCGGGCTGTTCTTCAGCGCCTGGCGGTAGTGGTCGCCGGCGCGGGACAGCACGTCGCTCAGGGAAGCGCGCTGTTCGCGTTCCTGGGCGGCGCGGGCGCGGTCCTCCGGGCTGGTCGAGTCCTCGGGCACCGCCAGGCCCACCTGCTGCGCGAGCTCGCGCACGGCGTCCAGGAAGCCGAGGCCGCCCTGTTCCACCAGGAAACGGATGGCGTCGCCATGGGCGCCGCAGCCGAAGCAGTGGTAGGTCTGGCGCGAGGGGCTGACGATGAAGCTGGGCGTCTTCTCGCCGTGGAAGGGGCACAGGCCCTTGTGGTTGATGCCGGCCTTCTTGAGCTCGACGTGGCGGCCGACCACCTCGACGATGTCGACGCGGGAGACCAGGTCCTGGATGAAGCCTTGGGGGATCACGCCGGCAGTCTATCCAAGCGGTCCTGGCCGGCTCAGCAGGGTGGGGCGCTTCTAACCGCCCGCTCCGCGCCTCGGGCGACCTTGTTCGACTTATTCCACGGACTGGGCGCGCGGTCCCGCCGTCAGGTCGTCGTCGCTCGCGGGGACGGGTGCCGGTGCCGCGGCCAGCGAGAACAGACCGCGCCAGTCGCGCACCCAGCCGGCCACCTCGGCCGCCGGCATCGGCACGGCGATGCCGGCGCCCTGGCCGATTTCGCAGCCGACGTCCAGCAGCATGCGCGCCTGGGCCGGGGTTTCGACGCCTTCGGCGACGGCCACGCAATCGAAGGTGCGGGCCAGGCTGATCACGCCCTCGACGATCGCGCGGTCCTGCGCGTCCGAGAGCATGTTGGAGACAAAGGAGCGGTCGATCTTCAGCACGTGCAGCGGCAGCCGCTTCAGGTAGGTGAGCGTGGAATAGCCGGTGCCGAAGTCGTCCAGCGCCCAGCGCACGCCGAGCCTGGCGCAGCGGTCGAGCAGCGACGAGGTGAAGCCGATGTCGGCCAGCGCGGCCGTTTCCAGCACCTCCAGCTCCAGGCGCGGCCCCAGCGGGCGGCTGTGGCGGGCCAGCAGCTCGGCCAGGCGCTGCGCGAAGTCGGGTTCCTGCAGGTGCCGGGCCGAGATGTTGACGCTCACGGACAGGTCCAGCCCCATCGCGGTCCAGGCGTCGAGCTGGTCGAGCGCGCGGGCCAGCACGTGGTCGCCCACGCGGGCCGAGAGGCCGGTGTGCTCGATCAGCGGCAGGAACTGCGCCGGCGGCACGATGCCGTGCTCGGGGTGGTTCCAGCGCAGCAGCGCCTCCATGCCCAGCACCACGCCGCGCTTCAGGTCGACCTTGGGCTGGTAGTACAGCGTCAGCTCGTCACGGTCCAGCGCTTCCTGCACCCGGCCGATGGCCATCACCCGCTCTTCGGCGCGGCGGCTGTGCTCGGGGTCGAAGAACAGGAAGCCGTTGCGGCCGGACTGCTTGGCGCCGTACATGGCATGGTCGGCGTGGCGCAGCAAGGTGTCGGCGTCGCTGGCGTCCAGCGGGTAGACGGTGGCGCCGACGCTGGCGCTGAGGATCACCGGCTCGCGGCCTTCCGCCACGTTGAAGGGCTGGGCGACGACGCGCAGCACCCGCTCCACCGCGGCGCGCGCTTCGTCCACCGTGCCGGCGCGCAGCAGCAGCGCAAACTCGTCGCCGCCCAGGCGCGCGGCCACGTCGGCCCACGCGGTGCCGCGGGCACGCAGCGCCGTGCGCAGGCGGGCCGCCAGTTCGGCCAGCAGCCGGTCCCCCGCCTGGTGGCCGAAGCGCTCGTTGACCGACTTGAAGTGGTCGAGGTCGAGGTAGCAGACGGCCATCAGGTAGCCGTCGCGGTCGGTGGCGGCCATGGCTTCGGTCAGCAGCTGGCCGAGGCGGGCGCGGTTGGGCAGGCGCGTCAGCTCGTCGAAGTTGGCCTGGCGCTCCATGCGCTCGCGCTGCAGGCGCTGTTCGGTCACGTCGCTGACGACGAGCACGTGGTAGCGCAGTGCGCCGTCCGGGCCATGCACCGCCGAAACCGTAACGTGCAAAGCGCACGGGTCCCCGCTGCGGCGGCGCTCGACGATCTCGCCCACCCAGTTGCCGGTGCTGCGCAAGGAGGCCCACAGGCTGGCCTGCTGCTGCCGGGTGATCGGATCGGGCGCCACGGGTTGCAGCAGGCTGGGCACGCTGCCCAGCAGCTCTTCGCGCGGCACGCCGGTGATGCGCGAGTAGGTGGGGTTGGCGTCCAGCACGCGGAATTCCGCGTCGGTGATCAGCAGCCCCTCGTGCAGGTGCATGAAGAGGTTGGACGACAGCTGCTGCCGGTCTTCCGCACTGCGGCGGGCACCAATGTCGGACAGCGACGCCACCACGCGCAGCGGCGCGCCCGCTGCATCGCGTTCGACGACGATGACGTGCACGTCGAACCAGCACCAGCCCTCGCGCACGCGAACCCGCGCCTCGTGGCGCAGGCCTGCGCCCTGCGGGGCGCCATCCATCGCGGCCAGGGCGCTGCGCAGGGTGGTGCGCTCGTCAGGGTGCACGCGGGCCAGCCAGCGGTCGATGGTCGCGGTGGCGAGCCCGGTGGGGTCGTCCATCAGCGCGCGCCAGCGTGGGGAGGTGAAGCCTTCGCCGGTCTGCAGGTTCCAGTCGGCCACGCCGAGGTCGGAGCCGTCCAGCGCCAACGCCCAGCGTTCTTCCAGCCGCGACAGCTCGCCGATCAGCACATGCGGCAGCAGCACCAGCGCGGTGAGGGCGGCCACGTAGGCCCACAGCAAGGTCGGCGGCCCGCCGTTGGCGAAACCCACGAAGGGCCCGATGCCCGCCGCGGTGGCGACCAGCAGGCCGCTGCACAGGACGAAGCCGACGGCCGAGGCGATGGCCAGCCCGCTGCGCATGGCGAGCCAACAGAGCAGCACCGGCGGCAGCATCAGCCACGCGATGGATGCCGGGCCCTGCACCCGCGCCAACGCGATGCCGATGGCCGTGGTCAGCACCGCGCCGAGCAGCAGCAGCACGGTCGTCAGCCGATGCGGCGCATCGAAGGCCTTGTGCCAGGGGCGCGAACCGTAGGCCAGCAGCGGCAGGCCGGCGATGAGCAGGCCCAGCGTGTCGGCGATCCACCACTGCAGCCACGCGGCGGTGAGGTCCAGCGCGCTGATGCGCCCGGCCACGGCGAGCCAGACGGCCCCGTTGGCGGCGGTGATCAGGGTGCCGCCGAGTGCGCCGGCGCCGATCAGGTGCGCCAGGTCGCGGCGCTGTTCGAGCCGGCTGCTGAATCCGGCGCGTTCCAGCCAGCGCGCGGCGATCCACGGGCCACCGGTGCTGCCCGCGGCGAGCGCCAGCGCCAGCCAGGCACCGGCACCGTCCCAGCGCGCCAGCGCGAAGGCGGACAAGGCCACTGCTGGCGCATAGCCGCTGCCCCAGCGCAGCAGCACCGCCAGGGCGATGCCCGCGGGCGGCCAGGCCACGTGCACGTGGGGCAAGACGGTCGGGAAGGACTGGCCCAGCAGGCCGACCACGAGCGATGACAGGACGACCAGTGCGGACCGCCAACACCAGCGCAGCGCCACGGTGGCGGCGGGGGGCAGGTGCGGCTGCAGGTCGATGAGCACGGCGGACGGGGGTAAGGGGGCGCCGGCGATGCCAGGGCACTGCCGGCCGGCACGGGCCCGCAGGCCCGTGTTCAGGTGGCCCTCGAATCGGGGCGAATGGCTTTCAAGAGTGCGGCAGGCACCGCGCCTTCACGCCCCTGGCTTCTTCGGAGACGGGCCGGTCGGGCGCTCGGCAGGCGCGCGAGTGCCGAGCGTCAGATCGCGAAGTCTTCGAGCGTGCGGCCCTCGGCAATGGCTGCCTTGAGCCACTTCGGCTGCAGGCCGCGGCCGGACCAGGTTTCGCCGGTGGCGGCATTGCGGTATTTGGGGGCCACCTTGCCGCCCGAGGCTGGGCCTTTGGCGCGCGGGGTGGGCGCAGCCTTGCCGGCGATGTCGGCCGCGGTCAAACCATATTCCGCCATCAATGCGCGGATCTTGCTGATGGCTGCGGCGCGTTCTTCGCGTTGGGCTTCGGCAATCTTGCGTTCAATCTCGGCGCGCTGGGCCAGCAGATCCTGCAGCGAGGGCATGAAACGTCTCCGAATCAAGGGGATGCGGCCGAGTATAGGGGTGGGATTCGGCCCCCGGCCGGCTGGTTTTCCCCCTGTTGCGCGTTGGCCGCGCCGCGGGTTATTGCGTCGTGCGCGGCGGGAATTCAGGCGCTGGGCGGCACATAACCGGCGGGCTGGTCGGCGCCTTCGCCGAAGAAGAATCGCTCCATCTGCCGTGCCAGGTATTGGCGTGCGCGCTGGTCGGCCAGGTTCAGGCGGTTTTCATTCACCAGCATGGTCTGGTGCTTCATCCACAGCTGCCAGGCTTCCTTGCTGACGTTGTCGTAGATGCGCTTGCCCAGTTCGCCGGGATACATCGGGAAGTCGAGCCCTTCGGCTTCCTTCTTCAGATAGACGCATTGGATGGTGCGGGCCATGGCGGGACTCCTGGATTCGGGAAATGGGAATGCAAATGGGGGCGCAATAGGCCGGTTCAGGCCAGTTTCTTGACCAGCACCTGCGAGCGCCGGTCCCAGTTGTATTTGCGTTTGCGGGCCTCGGGCAGCCAATCGGGGTCGACCTGGACGAAACCGCGCTTGATGAACCAGTGCATGGTGCGCGTGGTGAGCACGAAGATACTGTCCAGCCCCAGCGACTTGGCGCGCTGCTCGATACGTTTGAGCAAACGTTCGCCGTCGCCCTGGCCTTGGACCTGGGGGGATACGGTGAGCGCGGCCATTTCGGCCGTGCGTGCTTCCGGATAGGGATAGAGCGCCGCGCAGCCGAATATCACGCCGTCGTGCTCGATGACGGTGTAGTTGGCAATGTCGCGTTCGATCTCGGTGCGTTCGCGGCGCACCAGGGTGCCGTCGCGCTCGAAGGGTTCGATCAACTGCAGGATGCCGCCCACGTCGTCGGCGCTGGCCTCGTGCACGCTTTCCAGCTTCTCGTCGACCACCATGGTGCCGATGCCGTCGTGCGTGAACACCTCCTGCAGCACCGCGCCATCGACCGCGAGCGGCAGGATGTGCGAGCGTTCGACGCCGCCTTCGCAGGCCTTCACACAGTGCTGCAGGTAGAAGGCGAGGTCGGTCGGCTGGTTCGGCGGCGGCAGGGCGCTGAGCAGGCGCTTGGCGTCGGCCAGCGCCAGTTCGGTGTCGATGGCGCTCTCGGGGTCGTTCTGGTCCTCGTGGATGCCGGGGATCTCGGTGAGGAACAAGAGCTTGTCGGCCTGCAGCGCGATGGCGGTGGCGGTGGCCACCTCTTCCATCATCAGGTTGAAGGCCTCGCCGGTGGGCGAGAAGCCGAAGGGGCTCAGCAGCACCAGCGCGCCGGTGTCGATGGCGCGGCGGATGGCGCCGGCATCGACGCGGCGCACGACGCCTGAATGCATGTAGTCCACGCCGTCGACGATGCCGACCGGACGCGCGGTGAGGAAGTTGCCCGAGACCACGCGCACCGCGGCATTGGCCATCGGCGTGTTGGGCAGGCCCTGTGAGAAGGCGGCCTCGATCTCGAAGCGCAGCTGGCCGGCGGCTTCCTGCGCGCAGTCCAACGTCACCGCATCGGTGATGCGCACGCCGCGGTGGTAGCGCGAAACCTGGCCCTTGGCGGCCAGCTGCTCGTTCACCTGCGGCCGGAAGCCGTGCACCAGCACCAGCTTGATGCCCATGGCATGCAGGATGGACAGGTCCTGCACGAAGACGCTCAGCTTGCCGGCCGCGACGAGCTCGCCCGCCATGCCGATGACGAAGGTCTTGCCGCGGTACATGTGGATGTACGGCGCCACGGCGCGGAACCACGGGACGAAGGTATGGGGAAAGACGAGGCTCATCGTGCGCGGGATTGTGCCGCGCGCTGCGGCGCGGCTTGGGGCGTAGGGGCGGCCGGTGGCGGCCGTTGGAAGGGCGGCCGGGTCAGCCGGCGTGGATCACGACCAGCAGGGCCTGGGCTTCGCCGCGGCCGACGTTGCGGATGGCGTGTGGGCGGTCCACGGGGTAACGCGCGGTCTCGCCGCTCTTCAGGCGGGTGCTGGCGTCGCCGGCTTCCACGTCGACGCTGCCGGACAGCACGCTCAGGTGCTCGCGCGAGCCCGGTTCATGCGGTGCGGATTCGAGCGCGGCGCCGGGCTGCAGGGTGAGCTCGTACCACTCGAAGCGGCCGGCCAGGTCGATGGGGCCGAGGATGCGCAGGCGGCAGCGCGCATCCGGGGCGCCCAGCGTGGGCGTCTCGTGGGCCGAGAGCGTGGTGATGGTCGGCGTATCCGGACGGGGTGCCTCGCCCAGCAGCTCGGCCAGCGGCACGCCGAGCGCGTTCGCGAGTCGCCACACCACGGCCACCGTGGGATTCGCCTGTGCCCGCTCGATCTGCGACAACATCGACTTGGAGACGCCGGCGCGGCGCGACAGCTCGTCCAGCGTCAGGGACTGCTGCTCGCGGAGGGCGGCCAGGGTGTCCCCGACGCGCGGCGGCTCGGGCGGAGTGGGGCGGGCTTGTCGGCTCATGCGGGGCGAGTGTGATGAATACACGCGGCGGCCTTGCGGCCTCTGCGTCTGTTCGATATAGTGAACGACAGTTCTTTAAACAGAACGCGTTCGATAGATCGTAACCGAGACACGCCATGGCCGACACCACCGCCTTCCTTCACCACGTGCAATCGCAGCTGCAGGAGCTGCGCGATGCGGGCCTCTTCAAGGGCGAACGGATCATCGCCACGCCGCAGGGTGCGGTGGTGCGCACCACCGATGGCCGCGAGGTCATCAACCTGTGTGCCAACAATTACCTCGGCCTGTCGGCGCATCCCGCGGTCATCGAGGCGGCACACGAGGCCTTGCGCACGCACGGCTACGGCCTGAGCTCGGTGCGCTTCATCTGCGGCACGCAGGACATCCACAAGCAGCTGGAGCAGCGCATCGCGCGCTTCCTGGGCACGGAGGACGCCATCCTCTATGCCGCGGCCTTCGATGCGAACGGCGGCCTCTTCGAGCCGCTGCTGACCGAGGCCGACGCGGTGATCAGCGACGAGCTGAACCACGCGTCGATCATCGACGGCATACGCCTGTGCAAGGCCCAGCGCCGGCGCTACAAGCACAACGACATGGCGGACCTGGAGAAACAGCTGGCCGAGGCGCGGGCTGCCGGCGCCCGGTTCATCCTGGTGTTCACCGACGGCGTGTTCTCGATGGACGGCACCATCGCGCAGCTGGACGTGATGCGCCGCCTGTGCGACGCGCATGGCGCGCTGCTGGCCATCGATGAATGCCATGCCTCGGGCTTCATGGGCGCCACAGGGCGTGGCACGCACGAGCACCGCGGGCTGCTGGTGGATGGCCGCTCGAAGGTGGACATCATCACCGGCACGCTGGGCAAGGCGCTGGGTGGTGCCAGCGGCGGCTTCACTGCGGGACCCAAGGACGTGATCGAACTGCTGCGCCAGCGCTCGCGGCCGTACCTGTTCTCGAACACGCTGGCGCCGACGATTGCCGGCGCGTCCATCGCGGTGCTGGACCTGCTGGAAGGCTCGACGGCGCTGCGCGACAAGCTGCACGAGAACACGCGCTACTTCCGCGCCGCCATCACCGAGGCCGGCTTTGACATCAAGCCGGGCGAGCACCCCAT
Source organism: uncultured Aquabacterium sp. (assembly GCA_966211865.1). Lineage (GTDB taxonomy): Bacteria > Pseudomonadota > Gammaproteobacteria > Burkholderiales > Burkholderiaceae_C > Pseudaquabacterium. The sequence continues at coordinate 2,375 of CBIHPZ010000041.1, read as the reverse complement.
CGTGCCCATCATGGTCTACGACGCGGTGAAGGCACAGCAGCTGGCCGCGCGCCTGCTGGAGCTGGGCGTCTATGTGGTGGGCTTCTTCTTCCCGGTGGTGCCGAAGGGCCAGGCCCGCATCCGCGTGCAGATGAGCGCTGCGCATGATCGGGCACAACTGGAAAAGGCCGTCGCGGCGTTCAAGCAGGCTGGGCGCGAACTGGGGCTGGTGCAATGAGCGCGCCGCGCATCCTCATCATCGGCGCCAACGGGCAGATCGGCACCGAGCTGGCTGAAGCGCTCGCCGAGCGGCACGGCGCCGATGCGGTGATCACCAGCGACCTTGCGCCTGAAGGACGCGTCCATCGACTGCGCCATGAGGCGCTGGACGTGACCGACGCGGCAGCGCTGGCCGCGGTCGTCAAACGCCACGGCATCACGCAGGTCTACCTGCTGGCGGCGGCGCTTTCGGCCAACGGCGAGAAGCACCCGCAGTGGGCCTGGAACCTGAACATGAACGGCCTGCTGAACGTGCTGGAGCTGGCACGCCAGGTGAAGTTCGACCGTCTGTTCTGGCCCAGCTCCATTGCCGCCTTCGGTCCCAGCACGCCGCCGACCGCGCCGCAGCAGACGGTGATGGACCCGAGCACGGTCTACGGCATCAGCAAGCTGGCGGGCGAGCGCTGGTGCGCCTGGTACCACGCCAAGCACGGCGTGGACGTGCGTTCCCTGCGTTATCCCGGGCTCATCAGCTGGAAGACCGCGCCGGGCGGCGGCACCACCGACTATGCGGTGGACATCTTCCACCATGCGTTGAAGTCCGGCCGCTACACCTCGTTCCTGGGCCCGGAGACGCGGCTGCCGATGATGTACATGCCCGACGCGATCCGCGCCACCATCGAGCTGATGGAAGCCCCGGCAGAGCGCATTCGCGAACGCGGCTCGTACAACCTGGCGGCCATCAGCTTCACGCCGCGCGAGATTGCGGCGGCCATTGCGAAGCGCATTCCCGGTTTCGAGTTGCAGTGTGAACCCGATTTTCGCCAAGCCATTGCCGACAGCTGGCCGAAGTCCATCGAGGACGACGCGGCCCGCCGCGACTGGGGCTGGGCGCCGCGCTACGACCTGCAGGCGATGGTGGATGAGATGCTGGAGGCGCTGCGGGCGCAGTTCGCGGCGGCATGACGGATTGGCATCCGAGCGTCATCGCGTGACGTCATTGCGTGACGGCGCAATGGCCTGCCAGCGCGTCAGAACTTGATGCGCCCGGTCCAGATGTCCTTGTACATGACCCAGTCGCCCATGAAGCTGTAGAGCGGGCGGCTGAAGCTGGCGGGCCGGTTCTTCTCGAACACGAAGTGACCGATCCAGGCAAAGCCATAGCCGCACAGCAGCGCCAGCAGCAGGAACGCGATCCCGCCGGTCACCAGCAGCGCGACCAGGCAGCACAGCGACAGGGTGGAGCCGACGAAGTGCAGGCGCCGGCAGGTGCGGTCCTGGTGCTCGCCGAGGTAGATGGGATAGAACTCGGCGAAGCTCTGGATGGACTTCAGCTGCTCGGCGGTGGCGGTTCCCATGATGGCTCCTTGAGGCCCCTGATCCACTGGGCCTTCGGGCCCGCCGCGGGGCGCAACCGTCAGCGGGCGGGCTGGTGGCGGTTGCCGTGATCACGCCAACGCGGCGCGCAAGGCATTCAACACCCCATCGGGCGCTTCCTGCATCAGGCAATGCCCGCAAGGCAGCGTGTGCACGCGGGCCTTCAGCGCGGCGGCGATCTCGCGCGTGACCTTGGGCGAGGTCATCTGGTCGGCGGAACCAAGCACGAAGTGCACGGGGCAGGTCACCGCGGCCGCGGCCTGCAGGCCGTTGGCATAGCGGTCGCAGACGCCGAAGTCGTGCTCGAACAGGTTCATCTGCGGCTGGCCGGCCTGCATGCGGCGCATCAGCGCGCGGTTGGCGCCGTGCAGCCAGGTGCCCGGGCCGGGATTGCCGGGCTTGCTGGCGTGGGTGGAGACCGACAAGCCGTTGACCAGGTCGATGGCCTTCAGCGGAGCCTCGCGTGCGGCCTTGAAGAGCGCGTCGGAGACCTTCATCGGATAGGCGGTGCCGACCATCACGAGGCGCGTCGCGCGTTCGGGCGCGCGGGCGGCGGCTTCCAGCGCGATCAGCGAGCCCATGCTGTGGCCGACCAAGGCGGCCTGCGACGCACCGGCGGCAGAGAGCAGTTCCAGCGTCCAGTCGGCCAGCGCTTCGATGCTGGCCAAGGGTGGTCCTTCGCTGCGGCCGTGGCCGGGCTCGTCGACGGCCAGCACGGCGTGGCCGTGGTGGGCCAGCCAGCGCGCCGGCAAGGTCCACACGCTGTGGTCGTGCAGCGCGCCGTGCAGGAAAACGACGGC
>CBIHPZ010000040.1:0-13485 GCA_966211865.1 uncultured Aquabacterium sp. | reverse complement strand
CGGGCTCGATGGCGAATTCACCGCCCATGCGCTCGATCATCGAGCGCAATTCCAGCGGGTCGTAGGGCGGATGCCGCTCTGCCAGGCTGCTGTCCGTGGCCGCGGGTGGCGGCTGCCCGGCCTGGCGGCCATCGGTGATGCTCAGGCGCGCGCTGGCATCGCGTCGTTCCAGGCGAATCTCGATGCGGCCGCCCGGCGGCGTGGCGCCCACGGCCTGCCGCAGGATGTCGTGCAGTGCCGCGCTGAGCAGCCCGCTGTCGCCCGACACCGCCCCATTGGCCATGTCGATGTCGGTGTACAGCGAGATGTGGTGCGCCTCGATGGCGGCGCGCATCGCATCCACCACGCCCACCAGCAGCACGCCCAGGTTGAGCGGCTGTCGCGCCAGCCGGCGTTCGGCACGCTCGAATTCGCGCTGCTGCAATTGCAGGTTCCACAGCTGCGCATACAGCCCGTCGCGCGCCAGCAAGGCGTCGTGCCGGCCGCTTTCGACGATGCGGCCGCGGTCCATCACCACGATGTTGTCGGCATGCACGATGGTGGAGAGCCGGTGCGCAATGATCAGCGTGGTGCGGCCCTGCGCAATGCGGTCCAGTTCGGTCTGGATGGCACGCTCGGCCCGCGTGTCCAATGCCGAGGTGGCCTCGTCGAAGATCAATATCGGCGGGTTCTTCAGGATGGCGCGCGCAATGGCCACGCGCTGCTTTTCGCCGCCGGACAGCTTCATGCCGCGTTCGCCCACCAGCGTGTCGTATTGCGCCGGCAGCGACTGGATGAATTCATGCACCTGCGCCGCCTGCGCCGCGGCAATGATGTCGCTGAACGATGCGCCCAGCCGGCCATAGCCGATGTTGTGGGCCAGCGTGTCGTTGAACATCGCGGTGTCCTGCGACACCACGCCAATGGATTCATGCAGCGAATCCACCTGCACCAGCCGCAGGTCCTGGCCGTCGATGGTGACGCGGCCGGCGTCGGGGTCGTACAGGCGCAGCAGCAGCCGCGCCAGCGTGGACTTGCCCGAACCGCTGCCCCCCACCACCGCCACGGTGCGCCCGGCCGGCACGCGCAATGAGAAATCGGTGAGGATGGGCCGGCCGGGTTCATAGGCAAAGGCCACATGCTCGAACACCACCTCGCCGCCCCCCAGGGAAAGCGCGGTGGACCCGGGCTTGTCCCGGATCTCCGGCGATTCACGCAACAGCGCAAACAGCTTTTCCGTGTCCACCAGCGCGTCCACCGTCTGCCGGAACACGAAGCCCAGCGTATTCAATGGCATGCACAGCTGGATGACGTAGGCATTCACCAGGATCAGGTCGCCCACGCTCATGCGGCCGGTCAGCGTCTGCTGGCCGGCCAGCAGCATCACCGTGGCCACGCCGCCGGCAATGATGGCGCTCTGGCCGATGTGCAGGGCCGACAGCGCCCGCTGGTTGCGCACACCCGCGTCCACCAGCCGGTCCTGGATGTCCTGATAGCGGTTCAGCTCGTAGCCATGGCGCGCGTGCGTCGTCACCATCTCCACGTTCAACAGGCTGTCCACCAGCCGGCCATGGGCGGTCGAATCGATCTCGTTGACCTCGCGCTGGTGGCGCTCGCGCCGCCGGCTCATGATGCCGGTGTAGGTGGCGTAGGCGAAGAAGGTGACCGCAATGGCCAGCGTGAACCAGGCGCTGTAGCCGGCTGCCGTCATGATCACCAGCACCGCGCCGAATTCCACCAGCGTGGGCAGCACGGTGAAGAGCCCCGCCCCCAGCAGGAAGCCGATGCCGCCGGTGCCGCGCTCCACGTCGCGGATCAGCACGCCGGTGTTGCGTTCAGTGTGGAAGCGGGGTGACAAGGCCAGCAGATGGCCGAACACGCGGTGCGAGAACGCGGCCACCGTGCGCACCGTGACGCGCGCGAACACCAGGTCGCGCAATTCGGTGAACAGGGTGGACGCGAAGCGCATCAGCGCATAGCCCAGCAGCAGGAACACCGGCAAGGTCAATGGCAGGGTCTGGCTTTCAACCGCCGCCACGGCGGTCTGCGCCCGCTCGGTGCTGAAGTGGTCGACGACGGCCTTCAGCACCATGGGCACCGCCACCGAGGCGAGCTTGGCCACCACCAGCAGCAGCAGTGCAAGCGCGGTGCGGTGGCGGAATTGCCAGACGGCCGACCACAGGCCGGCGACCACATCCTTCATCGTCGTTGGGTTCGAGCGCTGGCCCGATGCGGGATCACGGGGAGCGCACTGGCAGTTCGCATTCCCGCAGCGCACCCCTGCGCGAAAACCCGCACGCGGACAGGCACCGCGCTTGCCGCGGGCCGCGCCATGACGACACGATCCACACCCGTGCGCGGCCGCTTCGCGACGGCCGAAACCGCACACCGCGCCGCCCTGCTCGCGCAGCCGATGATCGAGCAGGCCCTGAAAGACCCCGCCGTGAGTGGCCTGGGCGTGCTGCACCTGGTGATGCTGGACCCGCTGCTGACGCCGGCCAACGCCACCTTCGGCGATGCGGTGCTGCACGAGCATTCCATCGGCGACCGCAGCCGATGGGACGTTGACTATGCGGTTTATGCGCGCGACAAGGCGCGCCTGAGCTGGCAGCACGCGATGGACAGCCGGCGGCTGCAATGTTTGTCACCACACCGGCTGGCCGAAGGCGAGAGCCTGTTGTGGGGCGGCGTGTGGCTGGACGGCCTGGTGGTGGCCGCCAGCGGCGCCTTCCCGTCCTGGGACGAGGCCTTCTCCTTCTGCGTGGCGGGGCTGTGGCGATCGCTGGCCTGGCAGGCCGCGGAAGCAGCGCGCGCAGGGCACTGACATGGCCGCGGCACCGAACGACGCCCGTGCCGTGCTGGTCACAGGTGCCGCGGGCTTCCTGGGCAGCCACCTGTGCGACCGGCTGCTGGAACGCGGCCACCGGGTGATCGGGCTGGACAACCTTTCCACCGGCGATCTGGCGCACGTGGCGCACCTTGAAGGCCACCCCGGCTTCCACTTCATCCACCACGACATCACGGAGCCGCTACCCGCCGAAGTGCGCGGCATCGGCCGCATCTTCAACCTGGCCTGCCCGCCCAGCCCGGCCTACTACCAGCAACATCCGGTGAGCACGGTGCTTGCCAGCACCCAGGGCACCTGGCGCCTGCTGGAACTGGCGCGGCAGCAAGGCGCGCGCTTCCTTCAAGCCTCCACCAGCGAGGTCTACGGCGACCCGCAGGTCCATCCGCAATCGGAAAGCTACTGGGGCCATGCCAACCCCTTCGGCCCGCGCGCCTGCTATGACGAAGGCAAGCGCTGCGCGGAGGCCATGTGCCTGGCCTGGCGCATCGAGCATGGGGTGGACGTGCGCATCGCACGCCTTTTCAACAGCTACGGGCCGCGGCTGCGCGCGGGTGATGGCCGCGTGGTCAGCAACTTCATCGTGCAGGCCCTGGCCGGCCGGCCGCTGACGGTGTATGGCGATGGCTCGCAGACGCGCAGCTTCTGCTACGTGGGCGACACGGTGGACGGCCTGCTGAAGCTGATGGACAGCAGCGTGGCCGAGCCGGTGAACCTGGGCAATCCGGATGAATACACGGTGCTGCAATTGGCCGAACGCGTGCGCGAATTGACCGGCAGCCGATCGCCCATTCAATTCATGCCATTGCCACCGGACGATCCGATCCGCCGTCGCCCGGACATCACCCGCGCGCGCGAGCAATTGAAATGGAACCCCGGCGTGCCGCTGGACGGGGGGCTGCGATTGACCATCGCGTTCTTCAACGCGCTTGAAGAGGCGGACAAGCCTGCCGTAAGCGCTTCGGCAATTCCACCCGCCATGACGGCAGCAAGGCCGTTGCGCCAGCCGCCGCTCAGCGCGCCGCCGCGAGGATGATGCGCGCGACCTGATGCCACGCCGTGGCGCGCGCATCGGGCGTTCGGCCGGGACCGCGGCGCCACAGCGTCTCGCCACCGCTGTCGAACAGCAGGGCGCGGCAGCCTGCGCGGTGACCCGCCTCCACGTCGTCCAGGATGTCGCCCACCATCCACGACCCAGCCAGGTCCAGGGACAGGTCCTGGGCCGCACCCAGGAAAAGCCCGGGCGCGGGCTTGCGGCAAGCGCAGGCGGGCGAGCCATCCTCGGCGGGCGCGTGCGGGCACACCATGAAGCCGTCCAGCACCACACCACGGGCCAGCAATGAACGGCACAGCGCCTCACGCAAGCGGCCAAAGTCGTCGGCCGTGAAGCGCCCCGTGGCCAGGCCGGACTGGTTGGTCACCACGACCAATGCGAAGCCGGCCTTGCGCAGCTGCGCCAGGGCCTCGAACACGCCCGCCTTGAAGGCGAGCCGCGCGGGGTCGACGTTGTAGGGCACGTCGTCCACCAGCGTTCCGTCCTTGTCGATGAACACGGCAGGGCGCGATAACCCACTGGCGATCACGGGCGCATTCACGCTGTCGATCCATGGTGTATCGGCCATGTTCGTCTGTCGGCAAAGCGGATGCCGTGTTGCAGGACCCGCGCTTGCTGAAGGCCTCCCAGCTACTTCAAATCTGCAGAAGGACACGCCATGCGGCAACAACCATTGCGCATCGCCTTGATCAGCGAACACGCGTCGCCGCTGGCTGCCTTGGGCGGCACCGACGCCGGCGGGCAGAACGTCTATGTCGCTCACATTGGACGTTGTCTGGCCGAGGCAGGCCACCAGGTGGACGTGCTGACGCGCCGCGACGCCGAGCACCTGCCCAACATGGTGGAGGTGCGGCCGGGCCTGCGCGTGCGGCACATCGCCGCCGGTCCGGCGCAGGCGGTGCCCAAGGAGCAACTGCTGCCCTGCATGGGCGAGTTCAGCGAGCGCGCCGTGCGGCTGTGCGAAGCCGCCGGCCCCTACGACGTGGTGCACGCGAACTTCTTCATGTCGGGCCTGGTCGGCCTGGACCTGAAGCAGCGCTTCGGCACGCCGCTGGTGATGACCTTTCATGCACTGGGCCTCGTGCGGCGGCAGCACCAGGGCGCGGCCGACGGCTTTCCGGAAGAACGCATGGAGATCGAGCGCCGCCTGGTGCGCCATGCCGACCGCGTGATTGCCGAATGCCCGCAGGACCAGCACGACCTGCAGTCGCTCTATGGCGCCGACCCGCGGCGGCTGGCCATGGTGCCCTGTGGCGTGGACCTGTCGGAGTTCTCGTCGGGCTCGCGGCTGATGGCGCGCCGCCGCCTGGGCCTGCCGCCAGACGACTTCATCGTGCTGCAGCTCGGGCGCATGGTGCCGCGCAAGGGCGTGGACAACGTGATCCGCGCGCTGGCCCTCATGCCCGACGGCCAGCGCGCGCGCCTGTGCATCGTCGGCGGCAACGGCGCCGACCCCGACGACGGCTCCACGCCCGAGATCGCGCGGCTGCGCGGCGTGGCCGAGGCCTGCGGCGTGGCCGACCGCGTGATGTTCGTCGGCCAGCGCCAGCGCGAGGCACTGCGCACCTGGTACCGCGCGGCCGATGTCTTCGTCAGCACGCCCTGGTACGAGCCCTTCGGCATCACGCCACTGGAAGCCATGGCCTGCGCCATTCCCGTGATCGGCAGCGACGTGGGCGGCATTCGCTATTCGGTGGAGCATGGCGTCACCGGCTTCCTGGTGCCGCCGCACGACCCGCCGGCGCTGGCCGCCCGGCTGCAGCAACTGCGTGAGGATCCGTCGCTGGCGGCCGACATGGGGCTGGCCGGCGCGCGCCGCGTGCGCTCGCTGTTCACGTGGAAGCAGGTGGCCGAGCAACTGGCCGCCGTCTACCGGCCGCTGGTGGCGCCGGCGCGCGAACCGGCGCCCGCCATCAGCCTGCGCTTGCCGCGTTTTGCCACGGCAGCCGCGCCGTCCGGATCGGTGGTGCGCTTTGCCGATGGCAGCGTCATTGCGGCACCGGGGGCGGCCTCTTGAGCGCCGAGGTCGCACTGGCCGATTCAGCGTGGCGCGCTGTGCGCCGCGTGCTGGCGGTGCGCCTGGACAACATGGGCGACCTGCTGATGACGACGCCGGCGCTGGCCGCGATGCAGGGATCGGGCGCGAACGTCACGCTGCTGGCCTCGCGCTCCGGCGCGGCACTGGCCGCGCACCTGCCCTGCGTCGACGAGACGCTTTGCTTCGAGGCGCCGTGGGTCAAGCGGGCTAATTCACAATCGACGCGTCCCCTGGGCGACGACGAACGCGCGCTCGTCGACCGCCTGGCCGCCGGCGGCTTCGACGCCGCGGTCATCTTCACCGTGGCCACGCAAAGCGCCCTGCCCGCGGCGCTGGTGTGCCGCATGGCCGGCATTCCGCTGCGGCTGGCGCATGCGCGCGAGAACCCCTACGACCTGCTGAGCCACTGGGCGCCCGAGACCGACGTGGTGGCCGACGGCATGCGCCACGAGGTGCAGCGCCAGCTGGACCTGGTGCGCCGCGCTGGCTGGGCCACCGCCGATGCGCGCCTGCGCTTCGAGCCCGGCGCGGCGGCGCGCGACAGCGCCCGCGCGCTGCTGGCGGCCGCCGGCCTGGGGCCGGGCGAGCGCCATGTGGTGGTGCACGTGGGCGCCACCGCGCCGTCGCGCCGTTATCCACCCGAACGCTTCGGCGCCGCGGCGCGCGAGGTGGCCCGGGCCAGTGGCCGCGCCATCGTCTTCATCGGCGACGGCAGCGAAGGGCCGCTGGTGGCCGAAGCGCGCGCCGCGATGGGCGGCAGCCCGTCCATCAACCTGGCGGGCCGCCTGTCCTTGGCCGAACTGGGCGCGGTCATCGGCGGCGCCGACCTGCTGATCGGCAACAACTCCGGTCCGATGCACCTGGCCGCCGCCATGGGCACGCCGGTGGTCGCCCTGTATGCGCTGACCAATCCGCAGCACACGCCCTGGCAGGTGCCGGCGCGCGTGCTGAACCACCAGGTGCCGTGCCGCCATTGCCTGAAGAGCGTGTGCCCGCAAGGCACGCAGGACTGCCTGCTGCAGGTGCCCGTGTGCACGGTGGTGGACGCGGCGCTGGACCTGCTGCGCCAGCCACAACAGGCCGCGCTGGCCGCCTTGGCCTTGGGAAGCCCATGAGTCCCTTGCTGCGCGACCGGCCCATTGAACGCATCGCCGTCTTCCGCGCGCTGATGCTGGGCGACCTGCTGTGCGCCGTGCCGGCGCTGCGCGCATTGCGGCACGCCTTTCCAGCCGCGCGCATCACGCTGGTGGGATTGCCCTGGGCGCGTGCGTGGGCTGAACGGCTGTCCTGCGTCGATGACTTCATCGACTTTCCCGGCGCGCCCGGACTGCCGGAGGTGGAATGCGACGTGCGGCGCCTGCCCGCCTTCTTCGACGAGGTGCAATCGCGCCGCTTCGACCTGGCGCTGCAGCTGCACGGCAGTGGCGCCATCGTGAACCCGCTGGTGGTCAGCTTTGGCGCGCGGCACACCGCCGGCTTCGCGAATGCGGCGGCCTGGGTGCCGCCGTCCGACAAGGCGCTGTTTGCGCCCTGGCCGGACAGCGGCCACGAGATCGAACGCCTGCTGGCGCTGACCGATCACCTGGGGTTGGCGCGGCAGGGGCTGGCGCTGGAGTTTCCGGTCAACGATGCCGACCGCGCGGAATTGCGGCAAACCTGGCCGGAATGCGAAGTAACGCGTTATGTGTGCGTACACGCCGGTTCACAGCTGCCTTCGCGCCGCTGGGACCTGCGCCGCTTCGCAGCCGTGGCCGACGCCATCGCACGCCGTGGCCGCACCGTGGTGTTGACCGGCAGTGCTTCCGAAGCGGCGCTGGTGGCCGAACTGCAGTCGCACATGCAGGGGCCGGCGGTGAACCTGTGCGGGCGCACCTCGCTGTGGACGCTGGGCGCGCTGGTGGAAGGCGCCGAGGCCGTGGTCTGCAACGACACCGGCCTCTCGCACATCGCCACCGCCTTGCAGCGGCCCAGCGTGGTCATCGCCTGCGGGTCCGATACCCGGCGCTGGGCGCCGCTGGACGCCAAGCGCCACCGGGTGCTGGCGCAGGACCTGCCGTGCCGGCCCTGCGCCCACCGCCACTGCCCCACGGCGCACGAATGCGCTTCAGCCATCGGCGTGGAGCAGGTGCTGGCGCAGCTGGACGCTCACTTCAGCCGTCACTTCGACAACCCCACCGCGGACCGCCACGGGCATGCCGAATGCCCGTCGCTCGCCCTGCCACGACACCCGGAGCCCACCCATGCCTGACACGCCCACCACCCCGAATGCGCCCCCTGACGACAGCAGCAGCCTGCGCGGCCGCACCATCCTGATCACCGGTGGCTCGCGCGGCCTGGGCGGCGCCACCGCCGACGTGCTGGCCGCCGCCGGCGCCCGCCTGGTGCTGGCCGACCTGGCCGGCGAACGGGTGCGCACCAAGGCCGCCGAGCTGGCCGAGCGCGACGTCGACGTGATGCCGCTCACCTTGGACGTTGGCGACGAGGACCAGATCGTCTCCGCCATCGCGGCGGTGAAGCAGCGCTTCGGCGGGCTCGATGCGCTGGTGAACAACGCCGCCATCGACATCACCGTGCCGATCGACGAACTGAGCGCGGCCGACTGGGAGCGCGTGCTGCGCACCAACCTGACCGGCCCGTTCCTGATGGCCAAGCACGCCTTGCCGGCCATGCAGCGCGGCAGCCACATCGTGAACATCGCGTCCACCGCGTCCAAGCGCGCCTGGCCCAATGCCGCCGCGTACCACGCCACCAAGTGGGGGCTGCTGGGCCTGTCGCATGCGCTGCATGCCGAGCTGCGGCCCAGGGGCATCAAGGTGTCGGCGGTGGTGGCGGGCGGCATGCGCACCCCCTTCCTGCTCGACCGCTTCCCCGACATCGACCCGGAGGTGCTGCAGGACCCGATGAACGTCGCCCGCACGGTGCGCTTCGTGCTGACGCAGCCGCCGGAAACGGTGATCCCGGAGGTGATGGTGCTTCCGATGCGCGAAAGCTCGTGGCCATGATCACGCTGGGCATCAACGCCGCCTTCCACGACTCCGCCGCCGCGCTGGTGCGCGACGGCGTGGTCGTCGCCGCCGCCGAGGAAGAGCGCTTCACCCGCATCAAGCACGGCAAGCGGCCGCTGCCCTTCAGCGCGTGGGAATTGCCCTTCCACGCCATCGACTACTGCCTGCGCGAAGCCGGCGTGGCGCTGCGCGACGTGGACCACTTCGCCTACAGCTTCGACCCCGACGAGTTCATCGCCGGCCGGCTGCCGGCGGGCGCGGCCACCATCACGCTGCCGCTGGAGCCCTCGGCCCACGCGCCCGGTGAGTGGGAAAACCCCTGGGACCCGCTGTTCGCGGCCTACATGGTGAACGCGCCGCGCCAGCTGGCCTCCGGCGCGCCGCACCACCTGCGCAAGCGGCTGGCGGGCCTCACGCCGGGCCAGGCGGCCGAGCGCTGGCGCTTCGTCGGCCACCACCTGTGCCACCAGGCCAGCACCTTCCTGGCCGCGCCTTTTGAACGTTGTGCGGTGATGACGCTGGACGGCCGCGGCGAGCAGGCCACCACCACCTACGGCGTGTACGACGGCCACGGCTACCGGGCGCTGGGTGACGTGCGCATGCCGCATTCGCTGGGCATGCTGTACGAACGGATCACCAGCCACCTGGGCTTCCTGCACTCCAGCGACGAGTACAAGGTGATGGCGCTGGCGGCGCTGGGCAGCTCGCGCTACCGCGCCACGATGGCCGAGCACGTGCGCGTGCTGGACCACGGCCGCTACGAGGTGGCGCCGCTGGACCTGCAGGCCTTGGTGGGTCCGCCACGCGTGCCCGGCACGCCGCTGGAGCAGCAGCACCTGGACCTGGCCGCCTCGCTGCAGGAGGTGCTGGAAGACACCGTGCTGCAGCTGGCGCGCTGGCTGCGGCAGGAAACCGGCGAACGCCAGCTGGCGATGGCCGGCGGCGTGGCGCTGAACTGCCTGATGAACTCGCGCCTGCGCGACGCGGGCCTCTTTGACGCGGTGTGGATCCAGCCCGCGGCGGGCGACGCCGGTACCGCGCTGGGCGCCGCGCTGTGGACCGATGCGTTGCAGCGGCGCGAGGCCAGCGCGCCCTCCGTGCCCGCCAGCGGACCCGCGCCCGGTGACCGCACCGCGCTGGCGCCGCGCCGCTGGACCATGGACCATGCCTACCTGGGCCCGGGCTACGGCGACGCCGAGATCGAGCAGCTGCTGCAGTGGGCCCGGCTGCCCTACCGCCGCGCGGAAGACCTGGCGTCCGAAGCCGCCGCGCTGCTGGCGCAGGACCGCATCGTCGGCTGGTTCCAGGGCCGCATGGAGTTCGGGCCGCGGGCGCTGGGCGCGCGCTCCATCCTGGCGTCGCCCATCGACCCCGGCATGCAGGCGCGCCTGAACGAGCTGAAGGACCGCGAGGACTTCCGCCCGGTGGCGCCGGCCGTGCCGCGTGAACAGCTGGCGCGCTGGTTCGCGCCGGCCGAGGCCAACGGTGGCGACTCGCCCTTCATGCTCTTCGTCTACGACGTGCTGCCGGGGCAGGACGCGCGCATCCGGTCGGCCTGCCACACCGACCGCAGCGCGCGGGTGCAGACGGTGGACCGCGACACCAACCCGCGCTTCCATGCGGTGCTGGAGGCCTTCGCGCAGCGCACCGGCGTGCCGGTGCTGGTGAACACGTCCTTCAACGTGCGCGGCGAGCCCATCGTCTGCACCCCGCGCGACGCGCTGACGGCCTTCTACGCCACGCCGCTGCAGGCGCTGGTGATCGGGCCCTTCATCATCGAGAAGCCGGTATGACGGGCGAGCTGCCGCCGGACGGGATGACGCGTACCTTGCGCGTCAGCGTCGTGATGCCGACCTACCGCCGGGTCGGCCTGATGATGCGCTGCCTGCGCGCGCTGCTGGCCCAGCACTTGCCGCCGGACCACTACGAGATCATCGTCGTGGACGACGGCCGCGAGGACGCGGTGCGGGATGCCGTGGCCGGCCTGGCCACCGGCGTGCGCGTGCGCTACCTGCGCAACCCCGACGGACAGGGCCCGGCTGCCGCGCGCAACTGCGGCTGGCGCGCGGCGCGTGCGCCCGTCGTCGCCTTCACCGACGACGACACCATTCCCGACCCCGGCTGGCTGGCCGCGGGCCTGGCCGCGCTGGACGCGCAGCCCGACTGGGTGGCCGCCGCCGGCCGGGTGGTGGTGCCGCTGGAAGGCGACCCCACGCGCCGCCCCACCGACCACGAGCTGATGACCCAGGGCCTGGCCCGCGCCGAGTTCGTCACCGCCAACGCCTTCGTGCGCCGCGCCGCGCTGCAGGCCATCGGCGGCTTCGACGAACGCTTCCGCCGCGCCTGGCGCGAAGACTCCGACCTGCAGTTCCGGCTGCTGCAGCAAGGCCCCGTGGGCCGTGCCGATGGCGCGGTGGTGCTGCACCCGGTGCGGCCCGAGCCCTGGGGCATCAGCCTGCGCCAGCAGCGCAACACCTTCTTCGACGCGCTGCTCTACAAGAAGCACCCGCGCCTGTACCGCGAACGCATCCGCCCGGTGCCGCCCTGGGACTATTACCAGGTGGTGGGCCTGAGTGCCGCCGCGGTCGCCGGCATCGCCACCGGGCACCGCAGCGCAGGCGCCGCCGCGCTGGGCGCCGCGCTGGCGCTGGTGCTGCGCATCGGCTGGCGGCGGCTGCGCGCCACCGACCGCTCACCGCGCCACATGGCCGAGATGCTGCTCACCTCGGCCGCCATTCCGTTCCTGTCCGTGTGGTGGCGGCTGCGCGGCGCGCTGCACTTCAAGGTGCTGTTCCTATGACCGCTCACCGACGCCTGCGCATCCTCACCTGGCACGTGCACGGCAACTACCTGTGGTACCTCAGCCAGGTGCCGCACGACTGGTTCCTGGTGACGGACGCCGAGCGTTCGCCCCACCACAGCGGCCGCAGCGGCACGCTGCCCTGGGGTCCTAACGTGCATGAAGTGCGTCAGGAGGAGGTGAAGAGCGGGGCCTTCGACGTGGTGCTGTTCCAGTCGCGCCGTGAATGGCTGGAGGAACAGCACCAGGTGCTCAGCGACGCCCAGCGCCGCGGCCCGCGCATCTACCTGGAGCACGACCCACCCCAGCAGCACCCCACCGACACGCTGCACTGGATGGACGACCCGGCGGTGCTGCTGGTGCACGTCACCGCGTTCAATGCGCTGATGTGGAACAGCGGCGCGGTGCCCACCCGCGTGATCGAGCATGGCGTGAAGCTGCTGGCCGAGGCCCACCACACCGGCGAGCGCGAGAGCGGCCTGGTGGTGGTGAACAACATCGCCCGCCGCGGCCGCCGCCTGGGGTTGGACGTGTACACCGAGGTGGCGCGGCAGCTGCCGCTGACTTTGGTCGGCATGAACAGCGTGGACGCCGGCGGCGAGGGCGAGGTGGCCAACGCCGCCCTGCCCGCGCGCATGGCCGCGCACCGCTTCTTCTTCAACCCCATCCGCTACACCAGCCTGGGCCTGGCGGTGATCGAGGCCATGATGGTCGGCACCCCCGTCGTCGGCCTGGCCACCACCGAACTCAGCAGCGTCATCGCCGACGGCCACAACGGCCTCATCGACACCCGCGTGCCGCGCCTGGTGGACGGCATGCGCCGCCTGCTGGCCGACCCGGCCGAAGCCCGCCGCCTGGGCGAGGCCGGCCGCCGCACCGCGCGGGAACGCTTCCACATCGACCGCTTCGTCGCCGACTGGATGGCGGCGCTGCGCAGCGTCACCTCCTGATTGGGAGTCCTCCATGGACCAGCGCGTGCGCGCCCCCGAGCCCGATACCCCCGCTGAAGAGCAACCCGCCAGCCGGTCGCGCACCGCGCTCGTCGACGCCTCGGCCCCCGGCCGCCCCGACGACTGGCCCAGCGGCCGCGTGCACGTGCTGCAGGTCGTCGGCAACGCCATCGTCGGCGGCATGGAAACCTGGGTCGAGCGCCTGGTGGAGCGGCTGCCGCGCCAGCGCTTCGAGCTGACGGCGCTGTGCCCCTACGAAAGCCCCTACACCGACCGCCTGCGCGCCCTGGGGCTGGACGTGCTGATCGCGCCGATGCCGGAGGACCCGCTCTGGACCTCGATCCAGATGACCGCGGCGCTGGTGAAGGCGCGCGGCATCCACCTGCTGCACGCGCACCTGCCCAACGCCCACATGCTCGCGGGCCTGGCCGGCAGCCTCACCGGCACGCCGGTGGTCACCACCATCCACGGCCGCCAGCTGACCACGCTGGACCTGGAGGTGCACCGCGCGGTGGGCAGCCACCTGAGCGTGGTCTGCCGCCAGAGCTACTTCCACGCGCTGGGCCTGGGCGTGGACCCCGGCCGGCTCAGCTGCGAGACCAACGGCGTGGACACGCAGGCCTTCCGGCCGCGCGCCGAACGCGGCACCGCCTTGCGTGCGGCGCTGGGCCTGGACGCCGACACGCCGCTGGTCGGCTTCGTCGGCCGCCTCTCGCCCGAGAAGGGGCCGGAGGTCTTCGTGCGCTCGGCGCTGCTGCTGCGCAGCCGCTGCCCCGCGGCGCGCTGCGTCATCGTGGGCGAAGGGCCGATGGAG
>CBIHPZ010000039.1:0-13505 GCA_966211865.1 uncultured Aquabacterium sp. | reverse complement strand
CTTCCCGCGCCTGACCCAGCTGGCGCAGCCGATCGAGGGCCTGATCGACGCCGGCCACCATGACGACGCCGAACGCCAGTGCGCGGCGCTGCTGCAGGCGCTGCGCGATGCCCAGCGCGAGGCCCGGAGCGAAGCACTTCCCGAACCCACCGCCTGCGAGACCACCCCATGATGCTCGACCACGACAGCGCCATCTGCGACGTGCTGATCGCCGACGACACCGGCCCCGCGCGCGTGGTGCTGCGCGCGCTGCTGCGTCGCTTCACCGCCAACCTGGGCATCCGCGAGGCGCGCACCGGCGCCGAGGCCTTCAAGCTCTGGGAAAGCCTGCGCCCGCGCCTGACCTTCCTCGACATCGACATGCCGAACACCGACGGCCTGGAGGCGCTGCGGCGCATCCGCGAAGTGCAGAAGGACGCCTTCGTCGCCATCGTCTCCGGCTGCAGCTCGACGGACAACGTCAAGC
This sequence comes from uncultured Aquabacterium sp., assembly GCA_966211865.1. Taxonomy (GTDB): domain Bacteria; phylum Pseudomonadota; class Gammaproteobacteria; order Burkholderiales; family Burkholderiaceae_C; genus Pseudaquabacterium. The sequence continues at coordinate 13,039 of CBIHPZ010000039.1, read as the reverse complement.
GCGCGCTCTCCATGGGCGCCAACGCCTTCATCGTGAAACCCTACAAGCCGCAGCGCATCGTGGATGCACTGCAGCGCTATGAGGCCCTGACCGGCCGCAAGGTGGTGCTGGCGGAGTGAAGGCCGTGGCGGCCGGGCCCGCCTCGCTGAAGCCCCGATCCGGTCGCCCGCAGGAAGGTCCTCCACCGCCAGCGGCTGCCCCTGGAGCGGGCCCCGCCAGCCTCGCGCCGCGGCGTTCCTAGAATGCCGCGCACCATGCGCGTGCCCCTCATTGAACGGCTCCTCGGCCCCTGGGTGCGCCAGCTGACCGGCGCCACCCTGCGCGCCGATGCACTGGCCGGCCTGCTGGGCGCGGTGCTGGTGCTGCCGCAGGCCATCGCCTTCGCCGCACTGGCGGGCGTGCCGCCGGCGATGGGGCTCATCACCGCCATCGTGCCCACCGCGGTGGCGGCGCTGGCCGGCTCCAGCCGCGTGGTGATGACCGGCCCCACCAACGCCACCGCGCTGGCGCTGGGGGCCATGCTGCTGCCGCTGGCCGGCGGCGACCCCGCGCGCTGGGCCATGCTGGCCGTGGTGCTGACGCTGATGGTCGGCGCACTGCAGCTGGTGCTGGCACTGGCCCGGCTGGGCACGCTGGCCAACTTCATCTCGCCGTCGGTGATGCTGGGCTTCACCGGTGGTGCCGCGCTGCTCATCGCCTGGTACGCGCTGGCCAGCCTGCTGGGCGCCACCGGCCGCGCCACGCCGCTGCAGGCGCTGCAGGCGGGCGTCTCCTGGCCGGCGCTGGCGGTGGGGACGCTCACTTTGGCCGTTGCGATCCTGTTGCGCCTGCTGTGGCGCCGCGGCCCCACCGCGCTGCTGGCGCTGGCCGCCGGCGCCGCCCTGGCGGCCTGGCTGGAACACGGCGGCGCGCTGCCCGGCGCCGCCGCGGCGCGGCTGGGCACGCCGCCTTCGCTCGCAGGCGCCATCACCCAATGGCAGTGGCCACGCATCGACGCCGCCCTGCTGCCCCAGCTGCTGCCGATGGCCTTCGCGCTGACCATCATCGCGCTGGGCCAGTCGGTGGCCATCGCCAAGTTCCTGGCGCTGCGCACCGGCGAGCCGCTGGACACCAACCGCGAATGCCGCGGCCAGGGCCTGGCCAACATCGCCGGCGGCCTGGCCGGCGGCTTCGTCGCCTGCGGCTCGCTGAACCGCTCGCTGCCCAACCTGGAAGCCGGCGCCCGCACCCCGCTGGCCGGCGTGGCCGCGGCGCTGTGGCTGGTGGCGCTGCTGGGGGTGGCCGGGCCGCTGCTGGCCTGGGTGCCGATGGCCGGCGTCGGCGCGCTGCTGCTGCTGGTGGCCGTCTCGCTGGTGGACGCGGCCGGCTGGCGCCGCCTGTGGCGCCTGGACCGGCGCGAATTCGGCATCGCGGCCGCCACCCTGGTGGCGACCCTGGCGCTGCGGCTGGAGGTGGCCATCCTGGCCGGCGTGATGCTGTCCTTCGTCGCCTACCTCTACCGCACCGCGCACCCGGCGATGCGCACGATGGGCTTCGACCGTCAGGGCGCAGGCCGGCCCTTCGTCGTCATCGACCCCGATCCCCTGACACCGGCCGGCGAGCCGGTGCACCTGCCCAGGCCGCTGCCCGAATGCCCGCAGCTGAAGCTGCTGCGCATGGAAGGCTCGGTGTGGTTCGGCGCCGTGCCGCACGTGGCCGAACACCTGCGCGCGCTGCGCCGCGAGCACCCCGGCCAGCGCCACCTGCTGGTGATGGCCAAGAGCATGAACTTCATCGACCTGGCCGGCGCCGACCTGTGGGACGAGGAGCTGATCCGCCGCCGCGAGGCGCACGGCGACCTCTACTTCCACCGCCCGCGGCCGCCGGTGGTGCAGACCTGGCTGGCCACCGGCTTCAGCGGCCGGCTGGGCGCCGACCACGTGTTCGCCGACAAGCGCAGCGCGCTGGCGCACATCGTGGCGCGGCTGGACGACGGCGTGTGCGCCAACTGCACCGTGCGCCTGTTCGAGGAATGCAGCCAGCGCCCCGGGGCACCGCTGGCGCCGATGATCTGAACGCCCGCGAAGCACGCCGCCGCGCCCGCTTCGGACGCGCCGCAGGGCTTCACAGCCGCTGGCACCCATGGCTCTTCCGGCGGATGGCGCCGCGCGGCCATCAAGCGCAAACTGGCACGCCATGGACCAGCCCCCCGCCATCCACGGCCTGCACCACGCGGCCTACCGCTGCAGCAACTCCGGCCGCACCCGCGATTTCTACGAGGGGCTGCTGGGCCTGCCGCTGGCCGATGCCTTCGAGATCCGCACCACCAAGACCGGCCGCGAGACCGAGGTGCTGCACAGCTTCTTCGCGCTGGGCGACGGCTCCTGCCTCGCCTTCTTCGAGGCACCCGACCTGCCCTTCGACTTCAAGCCCCAGCACGACTTCGACCTGCACATCGCGCTGCGCGTCGACCGTCCGGCGCTGGACACCCTCCGCGCCCGGGCCGAGGCCGCGGGCGTGGAGGTGCGCGGCATCAGCGACCACGGCTTCATCGAGTCCATCTACCTGCGCGACCCCGACGGCTACGTCGTCGAGCTGACCGCGCCCACCGGCCACGGCACGGCGGACGCCGCGGCCGCGCGCCAGCGGCTGGCCGCCTGGCAAGCCCGGCGCGGCCGCTGAAGGCCCGTGAACCGGCCACGGTGGCACGGCCCTTGCGCCGTGCCCGGCATGGACAGCGCCCTGGCCGCGCCGGCCGCCATCGACAAGCTGAGCACCCTGCTGCTGGAATCCACCGGCGAGGGCATCTACGGCGTCGACCTGGCCGGCCGCTGCACCTTCGTGAACCGCGCCGCCGCCCAGATGCTGGGCTGGCGCACCGATGAGGTGCTGGGGCGCAACATGCACGACCTGATCCACCACACCCGGCCGGACGGCGCGCACTACGCCGAGTGCGACTGCCCCATCTTCAACGCCTTCCGCCGCGGCCTGCCCTGCCGCATCGACGACGAGCTGCTGTGGCGCGCCGACGGCTCGTCCTTCCCCGCCGAATACTCCAGCCACCCGGTGATCGAGGACGGCGAGGTCACGGGCGCCGTGGTCACCATCGTCGACATCAGCGAACGCCAGGCCGCGCGGCAGCTGCTGCAGCGCCACCACGACGAACTGGAGCGCCGCGTGGCCGAGCGCACCCACGAACTGCGCGAACTGGCCAACCACCTGGAAACCGTGCGCGAGGCCGAGCGCACCCGCATCGCGCGCGAGATCCACGACGAGCTGGGCAGCCTGCTGGTGGCGCTGAAGATGGACGTGCAGTGGCTGGAGCGCCGCGTCGGCCGCCCGCCGGCGCAGGGCCCCGGGGCTTCGCACAACGAGCTGCCGGCCAAGTGCCAGCGCATGGGCGGGCTCATCGACACCGCGGTCGACAAGGTGGGCCGCATCATCACCGACCTGCGGCCCAGCATCCTCGACCACCAAGGCCTGTGGGCCGCGCTGGAATGGCAGGCGCAGGAATGGCTGGCCGCGGCGGCCGACGAGGTGGAAGGACAGCTCAGCTTCCACGTGGCCGCCGGCGTGGCGCCGCCCGAAGGCGGCCTGGCCATCGCGGTGTTCCGCATCCTGCAGGAGCTCTTGTCCAACATCGCGCGCCATGCCCGCGCCCGCCAGGTCAGCATCCGGCTGGACGTGGACGCGCCGCCCGAGCCGGTGCTGTACCTGGAGGTGCGCGACGACGGCGTGGGCACCACCCACGAGGTGCTGGACGCCGTGCGCAGCCACGGCGTGCGCGGCATGCGCGAGAGGGCCGCTCACTTTGGCGGGGAGCTGGTGATCGACAGCGCGCCGGGCAGGGGCACGGTGGTGCGGCTGGTGATGCCGCTGGAAGGTCCGCTGGAAGGGCCGCTGGAAGGGCCGATGGAGGAACCGCTGGCGGGACCGCGGTCCACCGCCGAGGAGGAACCGACATGAGCATCCGCGTGCTGGTCTGCGACGACCACCTGATCGTGCGCCAGGGCATCCGGCAGATCCTGGCCGACGCGCCGGACATCAGCGTGGTGGGCGAAGCCGCCAACGGGCCGGACGCGATGGCGCGCGTGCGCGAAGGCGCGGCGCAGGGCCAGGCGCCGCACGTGGTGCTGATGGACATCGCCATGCCCCAGCGCGACGGCCTGGACGTGCTGAAGGCGCTGAAGAGCGAATTCCCGAAGCTGCCGGTGCTGATGCTCAGCACCTACCCCGACCGCCAGTACGCCGTTCGCAGCCTGAAGCTGGGCGCCGCCGGCTACCTGAACAAGAGCGCCGACAGCGAGCAGATGATCGAGGCCATCCGCCGCGTGGCGCGCGGCCAGCTGTTCATCACCCCCAGCGTGGCCGAGCAGCTGGCCGGCGCGATGGGCGCCGGCGGCGCCGGCCTGAAGAAGGGCCAGGGCCCCGCCGACGCGCCGCTGCACGAACGCCTGTCGCACCGCGAGTACCAGGTCTTCCGCCTGCTGGCCAGCGGCAAGAGCGTGGGCGAGATCGCCACCCAGCTGGTGCTGTCGCCCAACACGGTCAGCACCTACCGCTCGCGCATCCTCGAGAAGACCGGCGTGCGCAACGACGTGGAGCTGGCCTTGTACGCGGTGCGGCAGGAGCTGCTGCAGGCCTGAAGCCGGCACGCGCACTGGCCACCGGGCACGCAGGACCTGCACGGCTGCCTGTAGGGCCAGCACTACAAGAACTGTCCACCCGGCACGATGCCGCGGGGCGTGGCCGCTTCGTAGCATCGCGGCATCTTCTTCAGCTGCAGCCAGGAGCACCGCATGGGCACGAACCTGAGTCGTTTGGACGTTACCGAAAAGATCATCGCCACCCGCGTCGCGAAGGGCCTCAGGTGGGCCGACGTCGCCGCCAAGGTGGGCTTGAGCAAGGAATGGGTGACCGCCGCCTGCCTGGGCCAGATGACGCTCAACGAAGCGCAGGCCGCCACCATCGCCGAGATCTTCGGCCTGAGCCCGGAAGAGACGAAATGGCTGATGGTCGTGCCCTACAAGGGCTCGCTGCCCACCAGCGTGCCCACCGACCCGCTGATCTACCGCTTCTACGAGCTGGTCAGCGTCTACGGCACCACCTTCAAGGAACTGATCCACGAGGAATTCGGCGACGGCATCATGAGCGCCATCGATTTCAAGATGGACCTGCAGCGCGAGGCCGACCCCAAGGGCGACCGCGTCAGCATCACCATGTCCGGCAAGTTCCTGCCGTACAAGACCTACTGAGGGCGGCCACCTTGACGCCGCCGATCAAGCCCCCCTTCACCGCCGAGTCCGCGCGGCAGAAGGTGCGCATGGCCGAGGATGCCTGGAACACCCGCGACCCCGACACCGTGGCGCGCGTCTACACCGAGGACACGCGCTGGCGCAACCGCGCCGAATTCCCGGTCGGCCGCGACGCGGTGCGCGCCTTCCTGCGCCGCAAGTGGGACCGCGAGCTGGACTACCGCCTGATCAAGGAGCTGTGGCTCTTCGGCACCGACCGGCTGGCCGTGCGCTTCGCCTACGAGTGGCATGACGACGCGGGGCAGTGGTACCGCTCCTACGGCAACGAGAACTGGCAGTTCGATGCGGCGGGGTTGATGACGCACCGGCATGCGAGCATCAACGACCGGCCTATTGTCGAAAGTGAGCGTCTGTTCCGTTGGCCGATCGGGCGGCGGCCGGATGACCATCCAGGCTTGAGCGACCTGGGGCTGTAGGCCGCCGGGGCACGCGAGCGGGCTGGCGCGAGGCCTTCGCCCACTTCATGCACGAGCCCACCGCGCCCGGCTGCGCGCAGGCGCCGATGAAGCCGCAGGCAGCGCCCCTCGACACCGGCGCCTGAAGGCCTGCCGCCGCCCGCCGGCAGGCGCGCACCGCTACAGTCGGCCGGATCCGGCTTCCGGCCGACTTCCCAAGCACCGATGCGCATTCGTGGCCAGCTCGCCCTGATGATGGGCGCCGTCGTCGCACCCATCGCGGTGCTGGCCCTGGTCTCGCTGGCCGCGCTGATCCAGCTGCAGCGCGACTTCGAACTGCAGCGCGTGCTCGAACGCGTCAGCGCGCTGCGCCTGGCGCTGGACACCGAGATCGCCGGCACCATCCGCGTGCTGAGCACCCTGTCCGACGTGCCGTCCGCCGACGGCGCCCTCCTGGTCGACGACCAGGCGGACGTCACGGCCCGGCTGGCTCGGGTGCTCGGCACCAACCCGATGTGGTCGGCCGTGGCGCTGCTGGGGCCCGACGGCCAGCCGCTGGCGCAGCAGCCGCCGGCCAACCCAGGACAGGCCGGGCCGGCCGCGACGCCGGCGCTGGACCCGGCCACGCTGGCCGACCTGCGCCGCACGCTGGGGCCGGTGGTCAGCAACCTGCAGCCCGCGCCGGGCGGTGGCGGCACCACCACCATCGCCGTGCCGCTGCTGCGCGAGGGCACGCTGCGCGGCATCGGCTGCGTCACCATCGACCAGCGCGCGTGGCTGGGCTTCCTGCGCGGCCATACCATCTCCACCGGCGCCACGCTAACGCTCAATGACCGCGGCAGCATCATCATCGCCCGCACGCTGAACCCGGACCAGTGGGCCGGCAAGCCCTCGCACCCGGACTACTGGCGGCGCACCCTGGGGCGCGAGCAGGGCAGCTTCACCAACACCGGCCTCGAAGGCCAGCGCTTCTACACCGCCTTCAGCCGGCTGAAGACCTCCGGCTGGGTGCTGGGCAGCGGCGTGCCGGCCGACGAGGTGGAGCGCGCCCTCACCGTGCCCGCGTCGCTGACCGTGCTCGGCGTGGTGCTGGCCGCGGGCACCGCCGGCCTGCTGGCGCTGCTGCTGGGCCGGCGCGTCAGCCAGTCGATGAGCCGGCTCTCGGCAGACGCCAGCGACGCGGCCTCCGGCCTGAGCCTGCCCCACTCCGAACCGCTGGCGCTGGAAGAAGCGGAAGAAGTGCGGCGCCTGATGCGCGCCACCTTGCGCAACGAATCACGCGCCCGCGCCGAGGCCGAGCGCGCCAGCCGCGCCAAGGACGAGTTCCTGGCCATGCTGGCGCACGAGCTGCGCAACCCGCTGAGCGCCATGCGCTCGGCCATCGCGCTGCTGGAGCTGGAGCACGCCCCGCCCGACGTGCAGCGCCGCGCGCGCGAGGTGCTGTCGCGCCAGACCGGCCACATGACCGCGCTGGTCAACGAGATGCTGGACGCCGCGCGCCTGGCCACCGGCAAGATCACGCTGGACCGCCGGCCGATGGACCTGGCCGAGGCGGTGCGCCGCGTGGTGCAGGCCTTCGAGGATGCCGGGCGGACGCGTCATTTGAACGTCATCACCGACCTGTCGCCCACGCTCGTGCTGGGCGACGAGACACGGCTGGAACAGGTGGCGGCCAACCTGCTGGACAACGCCGCCAAATACGGCGCCGGCGGCGGCGGCGGTGGCGATGACAGCAGGGGCGCCGGCGGCGCTGAACTGCGCCTCAGCGTGGCGCGCGAAGGCGGCGAGGCGGTGCTGACCGTGGCCGACCGCGGCGGCGGCATCAGCCCCGAGCTGCTGCCGCACATCTTCGAGCCCTTCTCCCAGGCCGAACGCACGATGGACCGTTCGCAAGGCGGCCTGGGCCTGGGGCTGACCGTCGTGCGCGGCCTGGTGGAGCAGCACGGTGGCCGGGTGCAGGCCTTCAGCGAAGGCCTGGGTAAGGGCGCGCGCTTCGTGGTGCGGCTGCCGCTGCTGGACCCCGCGGCCGCCGGGGCGCCGCTGCCGGCCGCGCCGGCCGGCGAGCCCGCCGCGCCGCGCCGCATCCTGCTGGTGGAAGACAACCACGACAACCGCGAGATGGTGGCCACGCTGCTGCGCGCCGCCGGCCACGAGGTGCGCAGCGCGGCCGATGGCGAGCAGGGCATCGCCAGCGCCGTGCGGCAGCCGCCGCAGGTGGCGATGGTGGACCTGGGCCTGCCCGGCACCGACGGCCTGGAAGTGGCGCGCCGCCTGCGCGCGCTGCCGGCGCTGCGCCACACGGTGCTGGTGGCGCTGACCGGCTACGGCGACGCCGCCACGCGCCGCCGCGCGATGGACGCCGGCTTCGACGTCTTCCTGCAGAAGCCCTTCGACCTGGCGGCGTTCAACGCCGCCGTGCTGGCCGCGCGGCCGGCGGCCCCGGGGGCCACCGGTGCGCCAGACACAACGGCCAGGCCCCCTGGCTGACCCGCCGCCAGGACCGGCCCGTCGTGAACAACGGCCGGCCGGCGGCCGACACCGCCGGGCCGCTCACTTCACTCGTCAGCGACGTGCAGCACCAGCTTGCCGAAGTTCTCGCCGTTGAAGAGCTTGTTCAGCGTCTCGGGGAAGGCGGCCACGCCGCCGCGCGCCACGTCTTCCTTGCTCTTCATGCGGCCGTCCTTGAGGTAGCCGGCCATCTCGGCGATGGCGACCGGGAAGCGGTCGGTGTAGTCGAAGACCACCATGCCTTCCATGCGCGCGCGGTTGACCAGCAGCGACATGTAGTTCTTCGGCCCCTGCACCGCACCCATGTTGTTGTACTGGCTGATGGCGCCGCAGATGACCACGCGGGCCTTGCGCGCCAGCCTGGCCAGCGCGGCGTCCAGGATCTCGCCGCCCACGTTGTCGAAGTAGACGTCGATGCCCTTCGGGCAGTGCTCCTTCAGCGCGTCCTTCACCGGGCCGGCCTTGTAGTCGATGCAGGCGTCGAAGCCGAGCTCCTTCACCACCCACTCGCACTTGGCCGGGCCGCCGGCGATGCCGACCGCGCGGCAGCCCTTGATCTTGGCCAGCTGCCCCACGGTCTGCCCCACCGCGCCCGCGGCACCGGAGACCACCACCGTCTGCCCCGGCTGCGGCTGGCCGACGTCCATCAGGCCGAAGTAGCCGGTCATGCCCGGCATGCCCAGCACGTTCAGCCACTGCGTCGGGCTGCCGAGCCGCAGGTCGATCTTCGCCAGGCCGCTGCGCTTGACCTGGTCGGCCGCCACCGTCCAGTACTCCTGCACGCCCGGCGTGCCGGTGACGATGTCGCCCACCGCGAAGCCCGGATGGCGCGAAGCCACCACGCGGCCGATGCCGCCGGCGCGCATCACCTCGCCGATGCCCACCGGCGGGATGTAGCTCTTGGCGTCGTTCAGCCAGCCGCGCATCGCCGGGTCCAGCGACAGCGCCAGCGTCTTCACCACCAGCCCGCCCTCGGCCGGCTCCGCCACCGCTTCCTCGGTGAACTGCCAGTTCTCGGCGCTGGCCATGCCGGTCGGCCGCGAGGCCAGGCGCACCTGGTGGTTGACGAGGGACGTGAGCGTGCTGGACATCGAAGCCTCCTGCGGTGCCGTGCGGACGACGGCGGATGGGCTGGCGATCGTAGGCGCGCGGGGCCGGCGGCCTTGTCACCGGGGCGACGCCCGGCTCGGGAGGGCTACCCAGGCAGCAGCGGGCCGTAGACGTCGATCTCGCGCCAGCCCAGCGCCGCCATGTCGGCGGTGCGCAGGTGGGCCTCGCTCGGCGCCATGAATTCATCCAGCTGCGGCGGCGCGATGCGGGTGCCGGCCAGCATCGCATGCACCTGGCCGCGGTGGTGCACCTGGTGGTTCAGCAGGTGGGCCAGCACGTGGCCGGCGCGTTCGCGCTGCACGTGGTCGCCGCGGTCCATGCGCACCTCGGCCTCCAGCGCGCCGGCGTCTGCCCGGTCGCAGAAGGCGATCAGCCGCGCATCGGCGGCGGCCTGCGCGGCGGCCAGGGGCGGCAGCGTGTCGTGCGCCGGCACGGCATCGGCCTGGGCTGCCATGTCGGCCTCGCCGTGCAGCGCGGCGATGTAGTAGACGTCGACCATCAGGATGTGGTTCAGCGTCTCGATGAGGCTGGGGAAGAAGCTGGTGCGCGGCGCGTGCAGCTCGTCGCGCGTCAGCGGCGCCATGGCCGCGTGCAGGCGGTGGTTGGCCAGGCGATTGGCGCGCGCCTGGATGCGCAGGTAGTGGGCGAGGTCCATCGGGTCAGTATGCGTCGGCCCTCCCTCGCGGCCGGCCCCGCCTGGGCCCTCCGCTTCCGCATCGGTTCGGGCTCGGTTCCGGCCCGCTCCGCCAGGCTTCAGGCCGCGTGGCGTGGCGCGGCCTTGGCCCGCGCCGCGCGGAAGGCCTGCAGGCCCGCGCCCGCCTGGCGCTGCACCTTGCGCTGCAGCAGCGGCGTCCAGCCCAGCAGCAGCCCCGGCGCGCCCAGCGCCTGGCGCGACCAGGCCCAGAACGGGAAGCTGTCGGCCTGCACGGCGATCAGTCCGTCGCGAAATTCGAAGCGCGAGGTGATCGGGTTGGCCACGCGGCGGCCGGTGGCGCTGAAGTTGTAGCGCGCGATGCAGGCGCCGTGGCCCCGGCCCTGCGACACGCTGGGCGCCTCGGTGATCTCGAGGCTGAACCCGGCGGCGCGGCCGGACATCATGCGCCACATGTCGCCCACCTCGCCGCCCTTCAGCGCGGGAAAGGCCGGGTCGCCGAAGGTCGCCTGCGGGTGGTAGCAGGCGGCCATGGCTTCGGCATCCAGGGTCGAGAACGCGCGGTAATAGCGTTCGAGCAGCGCGGCTTCGTTGGACATGGCATCAGGCTCCGGGTGGCGACAAGGCCTGCATTGTTCGCGGTGGCCCGGAGAACGCGGGTTGGCGGGATCGACAATCCTGTGTCCAATACCGCCAAACCGCCAAACCGCCCGACCAGGGGAGAACCGCCATGCTGACCCTCGCCCTCGCGCTCTCCACCGATTCGGTGCCGTCCAGCACCGCGATGGCGCTGGATGTCTTCCGCCTCGGCCAGTCGCTGGCGGGCCGCCCGCTGTGGAAGGTGCTGCGCCTGAGCGCCGACGGCCGGCCGGTCGATTCGCCGCTGGGCCGGCTGGCCGTCGACGGCGCGCTGGACGCCGCCGACCGCGCCGACTGCGTGCTGTGGCCCGCGCTGGGCCGGCCCACCGAGGCCGCGCTGCAGGCGCACGCCCCCTGGATCCATTGGCTGCGCGGCCGCCGCCCGCGGCGCGCCACGCAAGCCGCCGTGCTGCCGCGCTTCGCCAGCATCTGCTCCGCGGCCTACGTGCTGGGCGAGGCCGGCGTGCTGGACGGGCGGCGCGCCACCACGCACTGGTCGCTGGAGCAGGACTTCCGCCGCCGCTACCCCGCCGCGCGCCTGGCCATCGACGAGATGCTGACGCACGACGGCGACGTGGCCTGCTCCGCGGGCGGCTATGCCGGCGTGGACCTGTGCCTGCACCTGCTGCGCCTGGCCGGCGGCGACGCGCTGGCGCGCCAGGTGGCCAACGTGCTGGTGGTGGACGAAACCCGCGGCCCGCAGCGCCGCCACATGCCCCGCCTGCCGCAGCTGCCGCCGGCCGAGCAGGACGACGCCGCCATCGGCCGCCTGCAGCGCTGGATCGAGGCCCACCATGCACAGCCGCTCACTTTGGCCGGCATGGCCGAGCAGGTGCACTGCTCGCCGCGCAGCCTGCTGCGCCGCTTCAAGCTGGCCACCGGGCTGACGCCGATCGACTACCTGCAGCGCGTGCGCATCGCCGCCGCCGAGGCGCAGCTGGCCAACCCGCAGCAGACGGTGGAAGCCGTGGCCTGGTCCGTCGGCTACGAAGACCGCGCGGCCTTCGCCAAGGCCTTCAAGCGCGTCACCGGCCAGAGCCCGGCGGCACTGCGGCGGGCGCGGCTGGCGCTGGGCGAGCGCCCACCGACAATCGCCTCCTAACTTTTGATGGGTGCGGCCAGCCCCGACTCAGGCCAGGCCCAGCCGCCACAGCGAGGTCACCTCGGCCGACCGCGCCGCATGCAGCGGGTCGGACTCGTCGGCCGCGCGCTTGTGCACCGGCCGCGTGTCCAGGCGGCCCAGCACGCGCAGGCCGCCGGCGGCGATCCAGCCCTGCAGCTCGGCGCGGCTGCGCAGGCCCAGGTGTTCCGCCAGGTCGGACAGGATGAGCCAGCCTTCGCCGCCCTCGGCCAGGTGGCCCGCCAGGCCGGCCAGCCAGCCGCGCAGCATGCGGCTGTCGGGGTCGTAGACCGCGGCTTCCAGCGGCGAGCTGGGCTGGGCCGGCACCCACGGCGGGTTGCAGACCACGAGGCCGGCCCGGCCCGGCGGAAACAGGTCGGCCTGCAGCAGGGTGACGCGGCTGGCCAGCTTCAGGCGCTGCAGGTTGTCCGCCGCGCAGGCGAGTGCGCGCGGGTCGAGGTCGGTGGCGGTCACCTGCAGACCGCGCTGGGCCAGCACCGCGGCCAGCACGCCGGTGCCGGTGCCGATGTCGAAGGCGCCGTGGCGCTTGGCGGCGGCCGGCAGCGGCGCCCGCGCCACCAGGTCCACGTACTCGCCGCGCACCGGCGAGAAGACGCCGTGGTGCGGGTGGATGCGGCCCTTCAGCGCGGCGATGGGCACGCCCTTCTTGCGCCATTCGAAGGCGCCGATGGCCCCCTGCAGTTCGCGCAGAGAGGCGGCGTAGGCCTCGTCCGGCCCCAGCGCGCCGAAGGCTTCGCGCGCGGCGGCCCGCACGTCGGGCGCGCGCGGCAGCGGCACGCTGTGGTCGGCTTCGAAGGGCAGGATCAGCCGGCCCAGCAGCGCGGCCCGTTCCGCCTGCACCCGGCGCCGCGCCTGGAAGGCCTGCGCCAGCACAGCGGGCCCGGTGGCCGCGGCCGGGGGCTGCGGCGCGCGCTGCTGCTGGCGCTTGTCCAGCCGACGCCCGAGCGCCTGCAGCAACTGGCGGGCGTTGTGGAAGTCGCCGCACCACAAGAGGCCGGTGCCTTCGGACGCCAGGCGCAGCGCGCGGCCCGCGTCCAGGATGTCGTCCACCACCTGCACCCGGGCCGGCGGTGGGTGGCCGGCCAGCGAACGCCAGCCGACGGCCTGCTCCACGCCATCGGCGTCGGTCCAGAGCAGGCGGGGCGTGGTGTTGTCCATCGACGGATTCTCGCCGCCGGCCGGCGGGGCTCCTCGCGCCCCGCCGCCCCTCCCAGCCCCCCGCGGCTCCTCGCGGCTCCTCGCGGTTCCTTGCCGCTAGCGTCCGATCAGAACGGCCCGCTCTCCAGCACGCGTTCGATCT
>CBIHPZ010000038.1:0-13540 GCA_966211865.1 uncultured Aquabacterium sp. | reverse complement strand
CCGGCGTTCTCGCCGCCGAGGATCACGTAGTTGACCTTCTTCAGGTCGGCCAGCACGCGGCCGCCGGCGTACGAGATGGAGCTTTGCAGGTCCTCGCGCATCTCGCGCAGCGTGTCGGCCAGGCGGCCCTTGATCGGCTCGAGGATGCGCTTGCCCTCGACATGCTTGTACTCGCCCTTGTTGAAGTCGCTGGCCGAGCCGTAGTACTCCTTGTACAGCTTGCCGTCGACCTCCACCGTCTGGCCGGGCGACTCCTCGTGGCCCGCGAAGAGCGAGCCCACCATCACCATCGCGGCGCCGAAGCGCACGCTCTTGGCGATGTCGCCATGGTGGCGGATGCCGCCGTCGGCAATGATGGGTTTGGTGGCCACGCGGGCGCACCACTTCAGCGCCGAGAGCTGCCAGCCCCCGGTGCCGAAGCCGGTCTTCAGCCGCGTGATGCAGACCTTGCCCGGGCCGATGCCGACCTTGGTGGCATCGGCGCCCCAGTTCTCCAGGTCGATGACGCCCTCGGGCGTGCCGACGTTGCCGGCGATCACGAAGGTGTTGGGCAGCTTCTGCTTGATGTGCTCGATGGTGCGCCTGACGCTGTCGGCATGGCCGTGCGCGATGTCGATGGTGATGTAGTCGGCGCCCACGCCCTCGGCGGCCAGGCGGTCGATCACGGTCCAGTCCTGCGGCTTCACGCCCGAGCTGATCGAGACGAAGAGGCCCTGCTCGCGCATGCGCTTCGCATAGGCCACGTTGTCGAGGTCGAAGCGGTGCATCACGTAGAAGTGGCCGCTTTTGGCCAGCGTCTCGGTGATGGTCTCGTCGACCACCGTCTTCATGTTGGCCGGCACCACCGGCAGCTTGAAGCGGCGGCCGCCGAATTCGACGGAGGTGTCGCATTCGGCGCGGCTGTCCACGCGGCACTTGCGGGGCAGCAGCAGGATGTTGTCGTAGTCGAAGATTTCCATGGCGTTCAGGTTCGCGGCGCGATGGCGTTGAGCAGTGCCACCACAAGGCTGCGAGCGCTTGACCTGGGTTCCCGGCTTCAGCCCCGCGAAGGCCGCCAGCGGAGGGCGGTGCAAGGCCAAAGAAAACCGGGCGCCAGAATTTGGGCCCGGTGGCTGATTCTACGCAACCGAGGGTTCGGGCCGCCCGGGGACGGCCGTGGTGCCGGCAGGGTTGAAGGCCGCGGCCGGCGGGCCGATGAAGAGCGCGCGCAGGTCGGCGCTGCTGCCGCGGCCCAGCTGCGCCCCGTGCCGCGACAGCCACGCCAGGGCGCGGGCGCGGCCGGCGTCGCGCAGGTGTTCCAGGAAGGGCTTGTGGGCGATCAGGCGGCTGTCCGGCGCCAGCGCGGCCAGCGCGTCGTGGCCGTCGATCACGTGCCAGTGCAGGCGCGCCAGGCGCTGGTCCACGCTGCCGCGCCACCAGCGGGCGCGGGCGGCTTCGCGCGCTTCGGCCCAGGACCGCATCTCGCGCAGGAAGGCGGCGTTGAAGCCGATGTCCATCGCGCGCTGCTGGATGGCGGCCGGCGTGGTCGGCGTGTCGTGGAAGGACCAGGGGCTGAGCGTCACGATCAGCAGGTCGCTGGCCGTGCTGTCGTTCACCAGCGGGAACACGGCGGGGTTGGCGCTGTAGCCGCCGTCCCAGTAGGCGCAGCCGTCGATCACCACCGCGGGCTGCAGCATCGGCAGGCAGGCGGAGGCGAGCAGCGCATCGGCATGCAGCTCATCGCGCGTGAAGAGGCGCAGGCGGCCGGTGGCCGCTTCGGTCGCGGCGATGTGCAGCTGCGGGCCGCGCGTGGCGCGCAGGCGTTCGAAATCGATCTGCGCCGTCACCAGCGCGCGCAGCGGGTCGGCGTCGAGCGCTGCGCGCTGGTAGGGCGACGACACCAGCCGCGACCACTGCATCCACCAGCGCGCCAGCGGCGTCAGCGTGGTCTGCGCGCCTTCGCCCACCGTGAGCCATTCGAAGGGCACGCGCGTGCCCACGCCGTGCCAGAAGCGTTCCAGCGCGGCGCGCGCGCCGTCGCGGCCGCCATCGAGCAGGCCGTGGGCCAGCACCACCGCGTTCATCGCGCCCGCGCTGGTGCCGCTGATGGCGTCGATGGGGTGCGGGCTGTGCTCCAGCAGGGCATCGAGCACGCCCCAGGTGAAGGCGCCGTGCGCACCGCCGCCTTGCAGGGCCAGCGCCAGGCGCGGACGGCGGTGGAGCGTGGGCAGCCAGCGCATCTCTCGAACTCCGTGCTGCTATCGCAGCGGGCAACGATCGGAGGCGATCGCAAGAAGCGCGCCGTCCGGCCCTTCGATCCAGCCGCGGGCCTGCAGGCGCGTGGGCTGCGCGGTCTCGGGCCAGCGCAGCGCGCTGAGGTGGCTCATGTCGCGGTCGGTGCGCAGCGCGTGCAGGGGCAGCGGGCCGGCCACCGAACGCACCAGCTGCCGTTCGGCCACCGACCCCTCGGCGTTGGCGGGGATCATCTCCACCAGCGCCAGCCACGCGCTGCTGCCGGCGGGCACGCGGCCGCGCGCTTGCAGGCGCAGGCCGAAATAGCCATTCCAGGCCGGGCCCGATTGCACGCTGAGCTGGAGGCCGGCGAGGCGTGGCAAGGTGCTGCGAACGGTGAGCGATTGCATGCCGGTGGGCGACGGGCCGCCGGCACGTTGCGCACGTTCCTGTGCGTCGCTGTTCGCGGCGGAGGCCAGTGGGGCTTCATGGCCCGCCGGCGTGGCGGCGATCCAGTCGAACGACCATGCGCCGGGTGGGGCCGAGGCCACGTCGGCCGCGGACCAGCAGTCCGGGCAATCGGCGCTGATGAAGCGCTCCACCACCGCGGCACCGGCACGGGGGCAGGCGGGTGTTGATGGGGGCGCCGCGGCGGAGGGCAGGGCGGTCGCTGATGGCGGCGCTGACCGGGGTGCGGCGGGGGCCGTGGATGCGGGCACCGATGGCGGTGCAGGGGCGGGCTGCGCGCCCACCATGCCGGCGGCCCAGAAGAGCCCGGCTCCTAGAATGACTCGATGCATGAGACGCATTCTGAACGCGGCCCCGGCGTGCCCGAAGGCACCGGGTCTTTGCTGCACAACCTGAACCCCGAGCAGCTGGCCGCCGTGACCCTGGGCCCCGAGCCCGCCCTGATCCTGGCCGGCGCCGGCTCCGGCAAGACCCGCGTGCTGACCACGCGCATCGCCTGGCTGTTGCAGACCGGCCAGGTGTCCCCGGGCGGCCTGATGGCCGTCACCTTCACCAACAAGGCCGCGAAGGAGATGCTGACGCGGCTGTCGACCATGCTGCCGGTGAGTGTGCGCGGCATGTGGATCGGCACCTTCCATGGCCTGTGCAACCGCTTCCTGCGCGCGCACTGGAAGCTGGCGGACCTGCCGCAGTCCTTCCAGATCCTGGACTCGGGCGACCAGCTGTCGGCGGTGAAACGCATCATCAAGGCGATGGGCCTGGACGAGCAGCGCTTCGTGCCCAAGCAGGTGGCGTGGTTCATTGCGGGGGCGAAGGAAGATGGCCAACGTCCAAAAGACGTGGAGGCGCGCGACCCGCAGGCCCGCAAGATGGTCGAGATCTACCAGCTCTACGAAGACCAGTGCCAGCGCGAAGGCGTGGTGGACTTTGCCGAGCTGATGTTGCGGACCTATGAACTGCTGCGCGACAACGACGCGCTGCGCCAGCACTACCAGCACCGCTTCCGCCACGTGCTGGTGGACGAGTTCCAGGACACCAACCGCCTGCAGTACCGCTGGCTGAAGATGTTCGCCCCGCCCGAGAACGCGCACGACGGCCCCGGTGGCCAGGCGGTGTTCGCGGTGGGCGACGACGACCAGAGCATCTACGCCTTCCGCGGCGCGCGCGTGGGCAACATGGCCGACTTCGAGCGCGAGTACCGCGTGCGGCAGGTGGTGAAGCTGGAGCGCAACTACCGCAGCTTCGGCAACATCCTCGATTCCGCCAATGCGCTGATCGCGCACAACGCCCACCGCCTGGGCAAGAACCTGCGCACCGAGGCCGGCCCTGGCGAGCCGGTGCGCATCAGCGAATCCAACAGCGACTATGCCGAGGCGCAGTGGCTGCTGGAAGAAGCGCAGCAGCTGCACCGCAGTGGCGTGGCGCGCAGCGAGATCGCGGTGCTGTACCGCAGTAACGCGCAAAGCCGTGTGATCGAAAGCGCGCTCTTCAACGCCGGCATTCCCTATCGCGTGTACGGCGGCCTGCGCTTCTTCGAACGCGCCGAAATCAAGCACGCGCTGGCCTACCTGCGCCTGATCGAGAACCCGGACGACGACACCTCCTACCTGCGCGTCGTCAACTTCCCGGCGCGTGGCATCGGCGCGCGCACCATCGAATCGCTGCAGGACGTGGCGCGGGCGCAGCAGCACAGCCTGTTCCGCAGCGTGTCCGCGGTGGGCGGCAAGGGCGGTGCCAACCTGGCGGCCTTCAATGCGCTGATCGAGGGCCTGCGCGCCCGCACCCGCGGCCTCACGCTGCGCGAGATCATCGGCGAGGTGCTGTCCGCCAGCGGGCTGATCGAGTTCTACCGCACCGAGAAGGAAGGCGCCGAGCGCATCGAGAACCTGGAGGAACTGGTCAACGCGGCCGAGGGCTTCGTGACGCAGGAAGGCTTCGGCAAGGACGCCATTGCGCTGCCGGTGGACGAGCATGCGCCGGGTGCCATCGCGGCCGGCCTGCCGAACGCCATCGCGCCGGTGGACCTGACGCCCGATGCCGAGACCGGCGAGATCCTGTCGCCGCTGGCCGCGTTCCTGACGCACGCCGCGCTGGAGGCCGGCGACAACCAGGCCCAGGCCGGCCAGGACGCGGTGCAGCTGATGACGATCCACTCCGCCAAGGGCCTGGAGTTCGACTGCGTCTTCATCACCGGGCTGGAAGAGGGCCTGTTCCCCCACGAGAACTCGCTGTCCGACGCCGATGGCATCGAGGAAGAGCGGCGGCTGATGTACGTCGCCATCACCCGCGCGCGGCAGCGCCTGTACATCAGCTTCAGCCAGACGCGGCTGCTGCACGGGCAGACCCGCTACAACGTCAAGAGCCGCTTCCTGGACGAGCTGCCCGAGGGCGCGCTGAAGTGGCTGACGCCGAAGAACCAGGGCTTCGGCTCGGGCTATGCGCGCGAGTACCAGAACGCCTGGTCGCGCGGCGCGGGGCTGGGGTCGGTGGTGGGCGCGGGCCGCATCGACAGCCGCCCGTCTTACGCCGCCCCGCCGGCGCCGGCACCGGCCTGGACCAAGCCGAAGGAAGCGCATGGCCTGCGCGTGGGCCAGGCGGTGTTCCACAACAAGTTCGGCGAGGGCGTGGTGCTGACGCTCGAAGGGAGCGGCACCGACGCGCGGGCGCAGGTCAACTTCGGCCGCCACGGTGCAAAGTGGCTGGCCTTGTCGGTGGCCAAGCTGACGCCGGTGGAGTGAGAGCCTGACAGGCATTCCGCCACGCCCCCTCGTGCGCCCCAAGGGCGCTGGCCGTCGCAAGCGAAGCCTGGATGGGGAACGGCCACACCTGCGGCTTCGCGTCCAGATCGGCCGTTTGGAACACCCGCTCAGACGCGCCGGACATGCCTCTCAGGCGCTGAGCCGGCGCGCGGCCAGCACAGCCAGCGCGGCTCAGAGCCGGTGGCTGCGCTTCAGGGTGAGATAACGCGACACCAGCTCGGCCGCCATGCGCGCCGGCTCGACGTCCACCAGCAGCTCGTCCTGGCCCGCCAGGCGGCGGAAGGCGTCGCGCCGTTCCTGCTCGAACCAGTGCGCGCCGGCGGTGGCGACGACCTGCTCGGCGTCCACCAGCGGCTGCTCCTGCAGCTGGCGCAGCGCGGTCTCGCGCAGGCTGGCCAGCAGCACCAGGTGGCGGGTGCGCAGCAGCTTCAGCGCCGGCGCCAGTTCCGCCGCGTCCTCGCTGCGGAAGTTGGTCAGCAGCACGATCAGGCTGCGCTTGCGCTGCACCTGCATCACCTCGCGCGCCACGGCCAGGAAGTCGGGCTGGTCGGTGCCGGGCTGCACGTCGTGCAGGCGCGCGGCCAGCGCGTCCAGCGTGGCCAGCCCCTTGCGCGGGGCGAAGCGGCGCACCTGCTCGGCCGGCGTGCCGAAGGTGAGCGCGCCCACCTCGTCGCCGGCCTTCAGCGCCACGTAGGCCAGCAGCATCAGCGCGTTGAGCGCCTGGTCGAAGTGGCTGCCGGCGGCGTCGGCCTCGCCTTCGTCGGCGCGCATGCGGCGGCCGCAGTCCAGCACGAAGAGCACGCTCTGGTCGCGCTCGTCCTGGTACTCGCGCACGATGGGGCGGCCGTGGCGCAGCGTGGCTTTCCAGTCGACGCGGCGCACCTCGTCGCCGGCCTGGTACTCGGCCAGCTGCTTGAAGTCGGTGCCTTCGCCGCGGCGCGGCGCGGTCTTGATGCCGATCTCGTGCAGGCGGCGGTCGCCGGCCAGCCAGGCCTGGCGCGCCACCGCCGAGAAGTTGGGGTAGATGGCCAGCGCCTGTTCGGTGCCCACGCGCTTGCGCAGCTCCAGCAGGCCGCCCAGGCTGCGCAGCCGCAGCTCGGCCGGCGCAAAGCGGGCCATGCCGCGCTGGCGCGGCGTGATGGTCCAGCGCAGGTCGGCGCTGGCGCCGGCGGGCAGGTCCACCGCGCGCGGCCAGCCGGCGTGGTCCCAGGCGGGGTCGCCATGCTCGTGCACCTGTAGCCGCCAGTGCGTGGGGCCCGGGTTGCCCAGCACCAGCACGGCCTCGTGCGGGGCGCCCTGGGCCAGGGCCTGCGGCAGGCGGCGCTGCAAGCTCAATGGCGCGGCGCGCCAGGCGCGTTCACTCAGCAGGCCATCAACCAGCGCGGCGGCCAGCGCCAGCGCCACCAGGACGCCGCTGACCAGGCCCACCGGCCGCACCGGCGCGCCGGCCAGCAGCAGCGCGCTCACCACCAGCAGCAACGCCACCGCGCCCTGCAGCAGGCGGGCGCCGGGCAGCCAGGTCAGGCGGGACGTTGGCATCGGGGCGGCGGCGTTCAAGGCCTGTGACGTGTTCCGGCGCGTCCGGGACGGTGCCCCAGACGGTGCCGATCGGGGCGGGCATGCGCGGCGCCGCCCATGCCGTGGCGAGCGTCGGCGGTCGACATGCGCGGCAGCGGCGCACGAGCCGGCGTCGCAGCGGGCTTGGGGGGTGCACTCACAGCCGCGGCGCGTCCACCGTGTCGGCCAGCGCGGCCAGCAGCGCGTCCACGCGCCGGCCTTCCAGCTGCGCGTCGGGTGACAGCCACACGCGGTGGCGCAAGGTCGGCAGCAGCCACTGCTTGACGTCGTCGGGCGTCACGAAGTCGCGGCCGTCCAGCAGCGCGGCGGCGCGGCCGGCCCGCACCAGCGCGATGGCCGCGCGCGTGCCGGCGCCGATGGCCAGGCCCGGCGCGGTGCGCGTGGCCCGCACCAGGCGCACCGCATAGTCGCCAATGCGATCGTCCACATGCACCTGCACCACACGCTGCTGCAGTGCCAGCAGCGTGTCGCCGTCGAGCACCGGCCGCACCTGCTCCAGCGGCAGCTGGTCGCCGACGCGCTGCGCGGTGGCGTGGCGCACCACCGCGGCTTCGTCGTCCGCGCTGGGGTAGTCGATGGCGATCTTGAACAGGAAGCGGTCGAGCTGCGCCTCGGGCAGCGCGTAGGTGCCTTCGGTGTCCAGCGGGTTCTGCGTCGCCATCACCAGGAAGGGCTGCGGCAGCGCCAAGGTGCGGCCTTCCAGCGTGACCTGGCCTTCCTGCATCACCTCCAGCAGCGCGCTCTGCGATTTCGCGGGGGCGCGGTTGATCTCGTCGGCCACCAGCAGGTTGGTGAACACCGGGCCCGGGCGCACGCGCAGGCTGCCGGCGGCGGCGCCGGGGGTGGGGTCCAGCACCACGTGGCCGACGATGTCGCCCGGCATCAGGTCGGGCGTGAACTGGATGCGCGCGTGCTTCAGCGACAGGGCCTTGGCCAGCGCGCGGGCGAGCAGCGTCTTGCCGAGGCCCGGCACGCCTTCGATCAGCACGTGGCCGCGCGCCAGCAGGGCCACCAGCAGCTGGTCCAGCACCTCGCGCTGGCCGACGACGGCCTTGCCGACCTCGTCGCGCAGGGCGTGGAACTGCTGGCGCGCGGCGGCCAGGTGCTCAGGGCTGATCTGCATCGGCAGGGTCTTTCGTGGCGGGGGTCGGGGAAGAAGCGGTTGGCGCGGCGGTCGCCTGGTGGCGCGTTCCATCGGCGGCCGTGCCGGTGTCCGTGCCGGCGGCCAAGCGCCGGCGCGCGGTTTCCTGCAGCTGCAGCGTGGCGACGATCCAGCGCGGGTGCTCGTGGCCGACGCCTTGCCAGGCGGCCGCCAGCTGCGACGCGCGCAGGCCGGTGCGCGCGGCCAGCGCGGCGGCTTGCGCCGCGTCGTCGAGGGTGGCGAAGCCGGCGATGTGGCGCTGCGCGGCTTCGGCCAGGGCGCGCCGCTGCGCTGCGAGCAGCGCGGCGGCACCGTGCTGCGCCATCAGGAAGGCCGCGGTGCCGCGCACCTGTTCGCTCACTGCGCGGCGTGCCCGCGGCGCCGGCGCCCGCAGCGGGCCGAAGCGCGGCATGCGGCGGGCCAGCCACAGCAGGATCACCAGCGCGGCCAGCAGCACCGCCGGCCAGCCGTGCTGCCACAGCCAGGCCAGCAGAGGCGTGCGGGTCTCGTCGCCTACCAGCCAAATGGAGCGGCCAGGCTGCAGCTGCAGCGCGGCGGCGGCGAGCAGCGCATGGTCGCCGTCGAGCAGGTGGCGGTTGTGCAGCAGCTCGCGCGGGGACAGCACGGTCACCACGCCGCGGCCGATGGCCACGCTGAGCAGCGCCGGGCCGGCCGGGCCGTCGACCGACCAGCGCACCGGCGTCCGGGCGGCGAGGTGGCTGCCGGCGTGGTGGCAGACGCGGTAGCGGCGTGGCGCCCCAAAGGCCGTGCCGCGCTTTTCAAGGTAGGGCCGGCAAAGGGGCCCCGGCTGCTGGCGGCGCTGCGCCTGCTCCTGGGCGGCCAGGGCCTTGCTGTCTGCCTTGTCGAACTTCGACACCACGCCGACCCACGCCAGGCCGTTGCCGTGGTCGGCCTCGTCGTCTTCCTCGTCCTCGCTCGCGTCCGGCACCAGGTTCTGCGACAGCACCAGGTGGCCGCCCGCTTCCACCCAGCGCCGCAGCGCCTCCGAGCGGCCGGGGAAGAGGTCCCAGTGGATCGACATCAGGACGAGCGTCGCGTCGGTCGGCGGCAGCGGCTCCACCTGTTCGCGGACGACCGTGCGGGCGCCGGCCCGCTCGGCCAGGCGCTGCAGCGTGTACCAGCGGTTGGTTGCGGCTTCGCCCTGCAGCGGCAGGTCGTGCGTGGTCTCGTGCCACTCGGTGGCCTGCCACAGCCACCAGCCGCCGGCGGCCGCCAGCGCGGCCAGCAGCAGGCCCACCGTCACGTGCCGCGCCGTCATGGCGTGCGCTCCGCGGCCGGCCAGGCCCCCTGGAAGCCCTGGCACAGCGCCAGCACCTCGGCCGGCGGCGGCGCATCGGCGCGGTACACGCAGCGCTGCCACAGCGCCACCAGCGCCGCGGCATAGGCCTGTGTGGCGGCCGGCACGCGCGGACGCGCCAGGGCCAGGCATTCCTGCTCCGTGCTGGAAGCGCGGATCGGCACGCCGCAGGCGTGCACCAGCCGCGACAGCGCGCCGCGGTACAGCAGCGACAGCGCGGCCACCGCGTCGCCCCGCTGCAGCAGCGCGGCCGCGGCGGCGCCGATGTCGGCGGGCAGGCTGTCGGGGCGGATGTCCAGCGTGCGCACGTGGGTGGGCGGCAGCTCGGGCAGCGGCGCGAACGCGCCCCCGCGCAGGCGCCACCAGCGCGGCAGCAGGGCCGCGGCCACCGCCACGGCGACCGCGCCGGCCAGCCACACCAGCAGCCGGCCGTTGTCGGCCAGCCAGTCCGCGAGGCCGTCGAACCAGCTGCGGCCGGCGCGGCGATCGGGCTCGCGCGGCGCGTCGTCACGGTCCTTCAGGCGCAGCGAGCGGGTGGTCTCGCTGCCGAACACCAGCGGATCGGCGCGCAGGGCCTGGGCCGCGGCCTCGATGCGGGCGGCGTCGAGCGGCGCGGGGGCGGAAGTCGCCTTGGCCGCGGGTGCGGCGGGCGGCGGCGCGCTGGCGGCTGCAGCGCCGGCACCGGGGGTGGCCCGCGCGGCACCGGCGGTTGCCGCGGTGCCGGTGGTGCTGGTGGTGCCCGTGGTGCCGGTGGTGCCGGTGGTGCTGGTGGTTGGGGCTGCGGCCGTGGGCGCCGGGGCGGCCACGGCCATCCCCAGCGCCAGCAGGCCTGGCCAAGCGGTGCGCAACGCGGCGGGGCGCATGGTCCTAACGCGCAAAAGCACCACGCAGCTCCTGTTCCACGTCCCAGGCCTCGAGCTCGACGCGGCGGTTCAGATACATCGCAAAACCAGCGGCCACGTAGAAGGGCTCCAGCAGGCCGACGGCCAGGGCGTAGGACACGATCGACAGCTCGTTGCTGCCCGCGCCCTCCTGCAGCCACTGCCACAGGTTGCCGTGGCCCTGCGGCAGCAGCCACGCCAGCAGGGCCAGCGGGGCCAAGGTCAGCGCGGTTTCGGCCTGGGCGAAGGCGGCGTGCATCATCGACGCCGGCCAGCGCCGGCCGCGCAGCAGCAGCGCCTGGCGCCGGCGGCGCGCGCTGCCGCGCTGGCCTTCCAGCTGGCGGATGGGCTGGGTGTAGGCGCGCCAGGGCGACAGGCGGCGCCAGGTCAGCGTGGCGAGCCAGTCGCTGAACAGCACCTGGCGGCGCGCGGCCCACAGGTCGCGCCAGCCGGTGGCTTCGCCGAACACCGCGCGCGAGTGGCAGAACAGCAGGATGCGGTCGAACCAGCCCTTGGACCAGAACAGCAGCAGCCAGGGCACCCAGCCGTTGCTGCCCGGGTAGCACAGCGCGATGGCGCACAGCACGATCCACGGCGGCAGGAACAGCCGCCAGGCGCTGCGGTTCTCCTGCGCCAGGCGCAGGCCGAGGTCGGCCGCCTCGTGCATGCCGCGCAGCCGCAGGTTCACGACCAGGCCCTGGACCTGCATGCTCAGCCTTGTTTCCCGGGGCGGCCCGGCAGCAGCAGGCCGGCCAGCACCACGGTCCAGCACAGCGCGGCGGCCACGCCCTTGGCCTGGGGTGCCACCCAGGCCGCGGAGGACCAGAAGGCCTCGATGGCCGCGGCGATCACCAGCATGGCGATAACGCCGTAGATGATCGGCAGCAGGCGCGCGGCGGCTTCGCGCAGCGCTTCCCCACGGCTGTGGCGGCCGGGCATCAGCACCGCGCTGCCCAGGCCCAGGCCGGCTGCGCCGGACAGCACGATGGCCGTGAGTTCGAAGGCGGCGTGCGTGGCGACGAAGCTCCAGAAGGCCGGGCCATGGCCGCGCGCCGTGAGGAAGCCGGCCACCGCGCCCGCGTAGGCGCCGTTGAAGGCCAGGTAGAAGAGGCTGCCGATGCCCGCGACCAGGCCGCTGGCGAAGCACTGGAACGCGATGCGGATGTTGTTGAAGATGTAGTAGCCGAACATCGTCCAGTCGCCCTCGGCGCCGCGCATCGGCAGCATGCCGCCGCGCCCGGACGGGCCGTACATCCATTCGAACTGCCGCACCTGCTCGGCCGGCAGCAGCATCAGGATGGCGCCGGGGTCGAGCCAGCACCACAGGCCCAGCACCAGGCCCGGCAGCAGGAAGACCAGCGTCGACAGCAGCACCAGCCGCACGTGGGCACGCACGGCGCGCGGGAAGGCCAGCAGCAGCGTGTGGCCGGCGCGCCAGGAGGCCAGCGCCTGGTGGCGGTAGATGCGCTGGTGCGCGCGGTGCGCCAGGTCGTCGAGGCGCTCGACCAGCTGCAGCGGGTAGCCGCGCGAACGCGCCAGCGCCAGGTGCTCGCAGCACTGCCGATAGAGGCGCGCGAACTCGGCGGCGTCGATGCGGCGGCCGGCCGCGGCGGCGGAGCCTTCGACCTCGAAGCGCCGGCGCCGGCGGGGCTGCAGCGCGTCCTCCAGCGCCTGCCAGGCGGGGGCGTGGAGGGTTTCGAACTGCAGCGGGCTCATGGCGACGGGGTGGGCGCGCGCCGGGCCGCTGCCGGTCCCGCGGCTGGCGGGGTTGCAGCAGCGGAAGCGGACGCCATGGCCGCGCCGGCGCCCCACAGCCAGGCCGCGACTTCGTGCAGGCGCTGCGCAGGCGCGGGGTCGTCCGGCTGGCCGCCCCAAGCGGCCGCGGCCAGCGCGGCCAGTTCGTCGGCGCGCTCGGGCGTCAGGCGCGGCGCACGGGCGGCCCAGGCCTGCACCACCGCGTGCTCGCGCAGCGACAGCGGGCGCGCGGGCGCCACGGGCGTCACCGCCGGTGGCACCGAGGCCGGCGGCAGCGCGCGCCGGTGCACCACCAGCGTGCCGGCGGCGATGTCGCCCAGGCGGCGGAAGTCGGCCCGGCTCAGCAGGGTGAGCAGCCCCAGGCCGTAGGCGAAGGGCAGGAAATCAGCGGCGCGCAGCAGGTTGCGCAGCAGCGACGCGCCGGGCGTGACGGGCAGGCCGTCGTCCATCACCACCCGCAGGCCCAGCAGGCGCTTGCCGGGCGTGGCGGCGCCGGGCAGCAGTTCGAACAGCACGGGGTAGAACCACTCCAGCGCAAAGGCGCCGACCAGCATCACCATCGGCCCCACGCCGGCGACGCGGCCGAAGCTCATCAGCAGCCCGAACAGCAGCACCAGCCGGATCAGCAGGTCGACGAGGAAGGCCAGCACCCGCGCCGAGAGGCCGGCCGGGCGCAGCGCCAGGCCGATGCCTTCGGGCGCTTCGGCGGTGATGGTGGTGTCGAGCATCGGCACGCGGGCCGCCGCGCTTCAGGTGCGGACGACGATGGTGTCGGCGAGAAAGTCGTGCAGGCAGCGGCGCTGCTTGCCGAAGATCGCCAGTGAGTCCACCAGGGCGTAGAGGGGCCCGAAGATGTGAACGGCCATGAGGACGAACCCGCTGCCGTAGCGAAGCCCCAGCAGGCGCAGGGCACCGGCGCGCTGGCCGTCGCGCCGCACGATGCGCACCCGCAGCAGCCGCTTGCCGATGGTCTGGCCGTGCCTGGACAGCAGCCATCCCTGCACCAGCACGAACACGCCGAAGCCCAGGCTCTGGTTGATGAGCAGCTGCTTGAACTCGCCGGCCGCGGTGAAGGGATTCCAGGTGGTCAGCTTCGTCAGCAGCCACAGGACCGCGAAGGAGATGAGGCCGTCGATCAACCCGGCCACGAAACGCATCCCGCGATCGGCCGGCACGAGTTCGCCAGGGGCAGGCGAGGGATCGTCGATGCGGGCGCTGGGCGGCGCGAAGCGCCCGCCCGGGTTGGTGCTCTGGTCCATGGGTCTCCCTCGGTGGCCGTGCGCCTCGCCGGGCGCAAAACGGCGCGCGATGTTAGCAACGGGAGGTTCGGCCCAGGCGGCCCGCGGCACTACGGTTCTGGGGGGGTGTCCGGCGCGAAGCTGTCCTCGAACATGAACCACAGCGAGATGTAGAACGCCGCGCTGATCGC
>CBIHPZ010000037.1:0-13646 GCA_966211865.1 uncultured Aquabacterium sp. | reverse complement strand
TCAGCCTCGATCCCCGTTCCCGCGCCCCAGACGATGACCGCCGCCGCCCGCATCCCGTTGTCCACCCTGGGCTTGCACGAGCCCGCCACCGTGCTGTCCGTGGCCGCGCCCCCGCACGCGCCCGAATGGGCCGACTGGCTGGCGCAGATCGGCTTCCTGCCCGGTGAACGGGTGACGCTGACCGCGCGTGCCCGCCCCGGTGGCGACCCGCTGGTGGTGCGCGTGGGCGATTCGACCTTCGCGCTGCGCCGCGCCGAGGCCGAATGCGTGGAAGTGGGCGTGCAGGTGCTTCCGCGGCGCGCATGCGCCGAAGGGAGCGCGGCATGAACGAGGCGGTCATCCACGTGCACCGCGGCGGCCCGCTGGTGGCGCTGGTGGGCAACCCGAACTGCGGCAAGACGGCGCTCTTCAACCGCCTGACCGGCAGCCACCAGAAGGTGGCCAACTACGCCGGCGTCACGGTGGAGCGCAAGGAAGGGCGCCTGTCCAGCGCCGCTGGCCGCGTACTTCGCCTGTTGGACCTGCCGGGCGCCTACAGCCTGCACCCGCGCTCGCCGGACGAAGCGGTGACCGTCAACGTGCTGCGCGGCCAGGCCAGCGGCGAGAAGCGGCCCGACCTGGTGATCTGCGTGGTGGACGCCACCAACCTGCGCCGCAACCTGCGCCTGGTGCTGGCGGTGCAGCGCCTGGGCCTGCCCTGCGCGGTGGCGCTGAACATGGCCGACCTGGCCGAGCAGCGCGGGCTGCGCGTGGATGCCGAAGCGCTGTCACGCGAACTGGGCGTGCCCGTGGTGCGCACGGTGGCCGTGCAGGGCAGCGGGGCGGAGGAGTTGAGGCGCCTGTTCGACAACCCCGCGGTCTGGCGTCCCGCCGGCAACGTGGGCGACATCGATGCGCCGCCCGCGCCCAGCGCCGCCCATGACGCGCAGGGCGACCACGCCGCCGTGCGCGGCATCCTGCAGCGCCTGGGCCTGGACGCTGCCGTGCCCCACACCACCAGCGACCGCATCGACCGCGTGGTGCTGCACCCGGTGGCCGGCCCGCTGCTGCTGGCGGTGCTGCTGTTCCTGGTCTTCCAGGCCGTGTTCGCCTGGGCCGAAGCGCCCATGGGCTGGATAGACGCCGCCACCGCCGCGGCCGGCAAGACGGCCTCCGGCTGGCTGCCGGAAGGCTGGTTGCGCAGCCTGGTGGTCGACGGGCTGATCGCCGGCGTGGGCGGCGTGCTGGTGTTCCTGCCGCAGATCGTCATCCTGTTCTTCTTCATCCTGGTGCTGGAAGAGTCGGGCTACCTGCCGCGTGCGGCCTTCCTGCTGGACCGGCTGATGGGGTCGGTGGGCCTGTCCGGCCGCTCGTTCATTCCGCTCTTGTCCAGCTTCGCCTGCGCCATCCCCGGCATCATGGCCGCGCGCACCATCGCCAACCCGCGCGACCGGCTGGTGACGATCCTGATCGCGCCGCTGATGACCTGCTCGGCCCGGCTGCCGGTGTATGCGCTGCTGATCGGCGCCTTCGTGCCGAAGCGCGAGCTGGCGGGTGGCATCGAGCTGCAGGGCCTGGTGCTGTTCGGCCTGTATGCCGCGGGCATCGCCGGCGCGCTGGTGGTGGCCTGGGTGCTCAAGCGCCTGACGGCGCGCGGCCAGGTGCGCACGCTGATGATGGAGCTGCCGGCGTACCACTGGCCGCGGGCGCGCAACATCGCCCTGGGCCTGTGGCAGCGGGTGAAGATCTTCCTGCGGCGCGTGGGCGGCATCATCCTGGTGCTGACGGTGCTGCTCTGGTTCCTCTCCAGCTTCCCGGCGCCGCCGGCCGGCGCGCCGGGCGCGGCCATCGAATACAGCCTGGCCGGCACGCTGGGCCGCGCGCTGGCGGTGGTGTTCGAGCCGATCGGATTCAACTGGCAGATCAGCATCGCGCTGGTGCCGGGCCTGGCCGCGCGCGAGGTGGCGGTGAGCGCCCTGGGCACGGTGTACGCGCTGTCCGCCACCGGCGACGACACCGCGCGGGCCCTGGGCCCGCTGATCGCGCAGGGCTGGAGCCTGGCCACCGCGCTGTCGCTGCTGGCCTGGTACGCCTTCGCGCCGATGTGCCTGTCCACGCTGGCCACCATCCGTCGGGAGACGGGCGGCTGGCGCATGGTGTTCGTCGCCGCCGGCTACCTGTTCACGCTGGCCTATGCCGCGTCTTTCGTGACTTATCACGTGGCGCGGGCGCTGGGCGCCTGAGGCACCGGCCTCACGCCGGTCCGCCGACCGTACCGGGCGGGCGGTGGCGGGCTTGACCGCGCTGGCCCGCGCTTGACGCCCACGGCCGCAGCCGCAGCCGCACATGCAGTGCCGGGCCCCCGGTCACTGCAGCGGTCCGGGTGCTTCAACCCTCCCTCTCGTCGTCGATCGAGCCCACCACCGCGACCCCCGCGGCGGCGCGGAACGGGGCGCGCGTCGCAGTGAAGCGTATCGCGCAACGAGATGAAATATCGATCAGTGATACTTTTCTCTTGACGCGGGGAACGCCGGACTCCTACTATGTGTATCGTCAGTTGCTACGACGTATCCATAAACGGAACGATTGGGCGGGCTGGCAGACCTCAAACCTGTTGGAGAGAAGCCTGTGAAGAGAACTGCAGCCGCACTCGCGGCCCTCGTCGTCGTTGGCAGCAGCGCGCTGGCGCAATCGACCGTCCAGATCTATGGCATCGCCGACATCGGCCTGTCCCATGTCAGCAAGGTGGCCAACCCCAGCACCGCCGAGCCGCGCGCCACGGGCAGCTACAGCGGTGTCGATTCAGGCCTGTTGCAGTCCTCGCGCCTGGGCTTCCGCGGCAGCGAAGACCTGGGCGGCGGGCTGCGCGCCACCTTTGGCCTGGAAGGCGCCATGGGCGTGGACACCGGCAGCTTCACCGCCTTCAGCCGTCGTAGCACGGTGGGGCTGGCAGGCAATGCCTTCGGCGACCTGCAATTCGGCCGCCGCAAGGACTTCATCGACGAGATCGCCGAGCCCTTCTCCAGCATCACGCCTTTCGGCACGTTCATCACGCGCGTTCATTCCAACAACCTGGACCGCGTTGGCGGCAACCGCGCGAACAACATGATTTACTACAGCACGCCCCGCTGGGGCGGCTTCCGCGCCAACGTCACCTACGGCTTCGGTGAGTCGACTGCCGGCAACTCCGTTGGGCAGTCCCTGGGCGTGGGCGCCATCTACAACACCGAAGGCTTCGGCATCGGCGCCGGCTACTGGACCTCGAAGCTGGGCACGGCGGCGGCGCCCAGCAGCGACCAGGGCGCGCCCAACGGCGCCGGCTGCAGCAACCTGGCCTTGGGCGCAGCGGGCGACACCTGCATCCGCACCTGGATGGCCGGCGCGCGCTACAAGGCGGGCGGCTGGCATGTGCACGGCACCTATTCGCGCGTGGCACAGCCGCTGATCAAGAACAGTGCCGGGGCGGCGCCCAGCTTCAGCGCCAATTTCACCCGGGCGACCGGCAGCACGCCATTCACCGCCGGCGGCAGCAACAACGACCGCACGAGCATCATCGACCTCGGGACCGAGTACGCCAGCGGGCTGTGGAAGGTGAAGGGCAGCATCATCCGCTCTTCCTATCACTTCATTGGCGCGTCCCGTGAAGGGCGGCTGACGCAATTCACGCTGGGTGGGGAGTATTACCTTTCCAAGCGCAGCACGCTCTACGCGACGGCGGCGCGGCAGTCCGCATCGGCGATGTACAGCCCCGGCATCCTGGCCGGCGCGCCCGGGGCGGACAACGGCACCGTGGCGCTGGGGGCCGGCATCCGGCACACCTTCTGATTGGATGCGATGAGGCCCGCTCGCCCGCCTCGCGCCGCCCTGTGGTGCCTGGGCCTGGCCCTGTCCGCGGCCCTGTCGTCGGCAGCGGCCGCCGGGGCTGAACTCACCTTGGGCCAGGTGGTGCCCATCGACGACCCCAACCCGGTGGGGCGGCACCTGCAGCAGGGCGTGCGCCTGTGCATGGAAGAGATCAACGCGCAGGGCGGCATCCACGGCGCACGCCTGCGCCTGGAAAGCCGGCACCGCGGCCTGGACGCGCGCGACTCGTTGCAGCGCACGCGGGCGCTGCTGTCGGAATTGCAGCCCATCGCCCTGGTGGCGCTGATGGGCACCGGCCCCACTGAGGCGCTGCTGCAGGCGCGCGTGCTGGCCGAGGCCCGCGTGCCGGTGGTGGGCGTGCGCTCGGGGGCGGCGTCGCTGCGGGAGGGTGAGGGCGCCGGCTGGATGTTCCACACCCGCGCCGGCTATGCGGCCGAGGTGGCGCGCGTGTTCGAGCATTGGCGCACCGTGGGCATCACCCGGGTGGCGCTGTATGCGGAAGACAGCCGCTTCGGCGCCGAGCTGCGTGCGTTGTTCGACGCACGCGCGGCACAGTCGGGGCGGAAGGTCGTCGCCACGACCATGCACCCGTTGCGCGCCACGGATGCCACGCAGGCCGTGGCCGCCTTCAGCAAGGCCGGACCGGAGGCGGTGCTGGTGGCCGCCACCTCGGACGCCGCGGCCGAGTTCTATCGCTCTTACAGAGCGTCCGGCGGCGCGGCGCACGTGGTGGCGGTGTCCACCGTGGATGGGGCCCAGGTGGTGCAGCGCATCGGCCCGGCGGCGCGCGGCCTGGCCATCGTGCAGGTGATGCCGGACCCCGCCAGCCCGTCGCTGGGCTTCACCCGTGAGCTGCAGGCCCTGGTGCGGCGTGCCGGTGCGCAGGCGCCGCCGCTGACCCCTGGCCTGGCCGAAGGCTGCCTGGCGGTGCGCGCGGTGGCCGAGGGGCTGCGCCGCGCCGGCCCCAACCCCGATGGCGCGCGGCTGAAGCGTGCGCTGGAAGGCATCAACGAACTCGACGTGGGCGGCGTGCGCCTGGGCTTCGCGCCCGGGCGGGCCTTCGCCAGCTTCGTCGACATCGCGATGATCGACGCGGCAGGGCGCCTGCGGCGTTGAAGCCGCGCGCCGCGGGCGGGATCAGCCCTGGGCTTCGCGCCAGCCCAGGTCGGCGGACAGCTGGCGCGCCGCTTCGCACACCCCGCGCGCCAGGACCGAGAGGTCGTCGGGGGTGCGGCTGCTGGGCAGGGTCACGCCGATGCTGGCCACCACGTCGCCGCTGCCGTCGCGCACTGGGGCGGCCACGGCCACCACGTCGGCCGCGCCTTCTGAGACCGAAACGGCGTAGCCCTGCTCCTGCGTGCGCTTCAGTTCCTTGCCGAGCCGGGTCTTGCTGGTGATGGTCTGCGGCGCCAGCTTCGCGAGCGGCCCGTCCAGCACCTGGGCCTGCACGTCTTCGGGGCCGAAGGCCAGCAGCACCTTGCCCGAGGCGCCCGCATGCAGCGGGCGGCGGCGGCCGATGGTGCTTTGCACGCGCACCTCGTGCGTGCTGCTGCATTGCGCGACGACGACCGATTCGAGGCCGTCGCGCACCAGCACGCCGGCGGTTTCATTGAACTTGCGCACCAGCCCGTCCAGGTGCTTTTCAGCCAGCTTGGTCAGGCCGACCTGCTCCTGCGCGGCCAGGCCGATGACGAGGGCGGCGGGGCCCAGGGTGTAGGTGGCGGCTTCGCCGCTGCGCTGCACGAAGCCGGCGGCTTCGAAGGTCAGCAGGAAGCGGTAGGTGCGCGCCTTGGTGTAGCCGGAGCGGCGGGCGATTTCGCTGACGCCCAGGCCGGGGCTGTGCGCAACGATCTTGAGGACGCCCAGCGCGTCCTGCAGCGCGTCGACCGTGTAGCTCATGGGAATGGGGTTGCTCGGGGCGCGCCAGCATAACTCAGCGCTATCGAGCGCCGGGCGCGTCGAATGCCACACGCGCTCCGCTGGACGGAGGCTTTTCGCTGTGGCACGATGCCGTATCGAAGAACGATTAAGCGTATCGCTAAATGATATGAACGACGAATGCGAAAGAGCAGCGGATGTCGCGGCCATGCCCTTGCCGGACCGCGTTGAGTACACCCTGGGCCAGGACGGTGCCATGTGCCGCCGCGAATTCATGGTGCCGATGCGCGACGGCATCCACCTGGCCACCACCGTGTACTTTCCCGGCACCGGCCTGCCGGCGGTGGGCACGCGCTACCCCACCGTGCTGGAGCGCACGCCGTATGGCAAGGACCTTCCCAGCCGTTCCGAACGCACGCACAACTGCCCGCAGCCGCTGTCGCGCGCGGACGTGGCGCGGCAATTCGTCGCGCGCGGCTATGTCGTCATTTACCAGGACTGCCGCGGCCGCTATGGGTCTGAAGGCGAGTTCACCAAATACCTCAGCGACGCGGCCGATGGCTACGACACCTGCGCCTGGATCGTGCAGCAACCCTGGAGCGACGGCGCCATCGGCATGAAAGGCCTCTCTTATGCGGCGCACACGCAAATGGCGGCCGCATCGCTCGGCGCGCCCGGCCTGCGCGCGATGGTGGTGGATTCCGGTGGCTTTTCCAATGCCTACCAAAGCGGCGTGCGTCAGGGCGGCGCCTATGAATTGAAGCAGGCGGCCTGGGCCGTGATGTTCGCGGCCGAGCATTCGCGCCGGCTGAAGCAACCGGGTTTCGAGCTGACTCCCGAGGACCTCGACCGCTGGTTCAAGCGCATGCCCTGGCGCCGTGGCGATTCGCCGCTGACGGCCACGCCGGACTACGAAGAGTTCCTGTTCGACCAATGGGAACGTGGCGTCTTCGATGACTACTGGAAGCAGCCGGGCCTTTATGCGCAGGGGCATTACGAGGCCATTCGGCAGGTGGCGGCGATCCACATCTCGTCGTGGTACGACGTTTATTCACGCACGGCGGTGGAGAACCACGTCGGCACCACCGCGCTGGGCGGCGTCTCGCGCCTGATCCTCGGCCCATGGACGCATGGCAACCGCTGGGAAACGCATGCGGGCGACGTCGATTTCGGCGCTGCGGCACGCCTGCAGGGGAATGTCGCCGAGAGTTTCGTGGACCTGCGCCTGCGCTGGTTCGACCGCTGGCTGAAGGGCGAAACAAACGGTGCCGACAGCGCGTCGCCGGTGCTGCTGTTCGTGATGGGCGGCGGCAGCGGTCGCCGCAATGCCGAAGGCCGGCTGGAGCATGGCGGCCATTGGCGCGCCGAGCGGGCCTGGCCCATTCAACGCGCTCAGTTGGTGCGTTATCACCTGCGTGAAGGCGGGGCGCTGGATCGCGCGCCCGCGCCCGCCGGCACCGCCAGCCGCAGCTACCGCTTCGACCCCGCCGATCCCGTCATCACGCTGGGCGGCAGCGTGGTGTCGCGGCCACCGGCCATCCTGGCGGGCGGCTTCGACCAGGTGGAGCAGCCGCGCTTCTTCGGCTGCCGGGTGCCCGGCCGCCCGCTGGCCGACCGGCCCGACGTGCTGGTGTTCCAGACCGAGCCGCTGGCCGAGGACATGGAGGTGACCGGGGAGGTGGTGGTGGAGCTGTCGGTCTCGTCCGATTGCCCGGACACCGACTTCACCGCCAAGCTGATCGACGTCCATCCGCCGAACGCCGACTACCCGCAGGGCTATGCGCTGAACCTGACCGACGGCATCCTGCGCGCGCGCTATCGCGACTCGTGGGAACGCCCGTCGCCGCTGCAGCCGGACAAGGTGTACGCCATCCAGATCCGGCTCTTTCCCACCAGCAATCTGTTCCAGCGCGGGCACCGCATCCGGCTGGACATCTCGAGCAGCAATTTCCCGAAGTTCGACGTCAACCCCAACACCGGCGAAGACGAAGCCCGGGCCACGCACCAGCGCGTGGCGCGCAACACGGTGCACGTGGGCCGGGTGTACCCGTCCAGCGTGCTGCTGCCGGTGATTCCTGCCGGCGCCTGATCGCCATTTCCTCCCCCACGCGCACACTCGTCAAAGGCACTGGAATCCCATGAAAGCCTTCTCCCTACTCGGCCTCGCGGCCATCGGCTGCCTGATCCACGCCACCGCCGCGGCGGCCCCCTGGCCGGAACGCACCGTCAAGTTCGTGGTTCCCTTTCCGCCCGGCGGGCCGGCCGACGGGTCGATGCGCATCGTGACCCGCCGCCTCACCGAGTTGTGGGGCCAGCCGGTGATCGTCGAGAACAAGCCCGGAGCGCAGGGCACCATCACCGCGGCCAGCGCGGCACCCGACGGCTACACGCTGCTGCTGAGCGCGGGCTCAGGCATGGTCACCGCGCCGCTGATGAACAAGAAGCTCAGCTACCGGCCCGCCGACTTCCTGCCCGTCACCCTGCTGGCCACCAGCAGTTCCATCCTCACCACGCACCCGGGCACCGGCATCAAGACGGTGAAGGACCTGCTGGCCCAGGCGCGCGCCAAGCCCGGGGCACTGAGCTACGGCTCTGCCGGCATCGGCAGCCCGGGCCACCTGGTGATGGAGATGTTCCAGCAGCGCACCGGCACCAAGATGACGCACATCCCCTACCGCGGCGGCAGTCCGGTGGTGACCGACCTGATGGGGGGCGTGGTGCAGCTGGCCGTGAATGCCACGCCCACGACCATTCCCTACCTGCAGAGCGGCAAGCTGGTGGCGCTGGCCGTCACCAGCCGCAAGCGCGACCGCGCCTTGCCCGACGTGCCGACGCTGGCCGAAGCCGGCGTGCCCAACCTCGAGTTCGACGTCTGGTACGGGATCTTCGCGCCGGCGAAGACGCCGGCGGCCATCGTGGACAAAGTCAGCGCCGACATCCGCAAGGTGCTGGCCGAGGCGGAGTCGCAGAAGCTGTTCCAGACCCAGGGCAATGAAGCCGCCGGCAGCACCCCGGCGCAGCTGGCGCGCATGGTGCAGGACGAGACGCAGTCCTGGGGCAAGCTGATCAAGGAGCGCAACCTGACGCTGGACGAATAATTCACAAAAGAAGCGTCCTGGCCGGTCGTCATGGGTCGTTGGGGCGGCGGTATCAGGGTCCGGCCTTACGTGCCCACCCGGGGATGGCCGCAGGGCGGAGGCGGAAGAATCGTGCCGGTGTGCAACGACAAGATTCAGTGACCCATGACGAATGAGGGAAGCCTGTGGCTGCGCGCGCTGGCCGCGGCTTGTGTACTGGGCGTGGGCGCCTGCGCGGCACCGGCGGACAACCCGGCTGCCGCCGACGCGCCGCCTCCGCCCGCACCCGTCGCGGCGCCGCCCGCCGCCGCCAGCCCGGCGCCGCCCGCACCCGCCGAGCCGGCCCGCGCCGCGCCCGAGCCGGCCGCACCCGCGGCCGCAGCGGCCATGGGCGGCAAGGAACTGCAGGAAGTGCTGACCGCGCTGGGCTACAAGCCCGGGCGCATCGACGGCAAGCCGGGCCCGAAGACGCGCGAAGCCCTGAAGCAGTTCCAGAAGGACGCCGGCCTGCCGGCGACCGGCGTGCTCGACGCGGAGACCACGCACCGGCTGCGGGCCGCGCCTGCGAAGCGTTAGCACGGCCGCTTCGTGCAAGGCAGCAGAAAGGGCACCGAGGTGCCCTTTTGCTTGCATGGCCTCCGGCCGCTGGCTTTCATCAGCGGCACATCGCGGCACGTGCGCGGCAACTCGCGCCAAGCCCGCGGCACCTTCGCGGCACGCGCGGCGATTCAAGGCCGGGCCCCGCGGTCCGCTGCAGGCGATGGCGCGCCCGCCGCGTTGCGGTGGCTCTCAGCGCGCCGCGCTGTAGGCGATGTCCGCGCGCCGGTTCTGCGACCAGGCCGATTCATCGTGGCCGGCCGCCTTCGGCCGTTCCTCGCCGAAGCTCACCGCCTCGATCTGCGAGGCCTTGACGCCATACACCTCCAGCGCCTTGCGCACGGCTTCGGCGCGGCGCTGGCCCAGGGCCAGGTTGTATTCGGCGCCACCGCGCTCGTCGGTGTGGCCTTCCACCCGCACCTTCAGCGCGGCGTTGCGCGACAGGTACTGGCCCTGGCGCTCGACGATGTCGAGCCAGCGGCGGGCGATGGCCGCGTCGTCGAATTCGAAGTAGACGCTGCGTTCATTGGGCGCGCTGGCGTTGCTGGCCAGCGTGGCGGTGCCGGCCTGTGCCGGCGTGCCCACGCCCTGGCCGCTGCGCGTGGCCGGGGTGGCCGTGCCGGCCGTGGTGGTGGTGCTGCTGCTGGCGGTGGTGGCCTTGGCGCCGGTGTCGATCGGCGTGGACGAACAGGCGGCCGCGAGCAGGCAGGCGAGGGAGGCGGAAACGGTGAACAGGCGGGACATGGCGCGGCTCCAGGACAACGGACCAAAATTGTCACGGCGCGTACGTGCCCACCGGGGTGGGTGGCGCCGTAAGGGCGATCCCGCCCGGCGCGGTGGTGCCGGGGCCGTCGCCCGGGGCTGCTGGGAGATCATCGCCACCGCCGCCCGGGCGGACCCACGCCCGGCCATTGACACACACCATGCCCTGGACCTTCCTGCGCCAAGCGCAGCCGCCCACCACCACCGTGCGCCTGCCGCCGGCGGTCGCGCTCGGCTTCGTGGTGCTGTTCCTGTTGCTGGACTGGATCAGCTTCGTGCACCCGATGCGCGGCACGCACATCACCGCCTGGAACCCGCAGGCGGCGCTGGCCATTGCGCTCTTGGTGCGCCACCCGTCCAGCTGGTGGCTGGTGGGCCCGGTGATGGCCGCGGCCGCCGCGTGGCGTGGCCTGCCCGAGCCGGCGCTGCCCACCGCGGTGGCGGCGCTGGTGTCCACGCTGGGCTTCATGGCCACCGCGGCGGCGCTGCGGCGCGCGCTGGGGCCGCAGACGCGCAACGCCTACCTCGCCTTCCTGGCGATCGCCGCGGTGGGGGCGGCGCTGCAGGCGGGGCTGTACGTGGGCACGCTGGGCATCGTCGGCTTCCAGCTCAGCGACCGCGTGCCCGGCGCCTTCATCCGCCGCTGGGTGGCCGATGCGGTGAGCATCATCGTCTCGCTGCCGGTGATCTTCGTGCTGGCCGACCGCGGCCGCCGCGCGCAGACCCTGGCCATGCTGCGCACCGTGGAGTGGTGGCTGGTGGCGGCGGCGGCGCTGGCGGCTTCCTATG
Source organism: uncultured Aquabacterium sp. (assembly GCA_966211865.1). Lineage (GTDB taxonomy): Bacteria > Pseudomonadota > Gammaproteobacteria > Burkholderiales > Burkholderiaceae_C > Pseudaquabacterium. The sequence continues at coordinate 2,700 of CBIHPZ010000037.1, read as the reverse complement.
CGGTGTTCGGCCGGCCGGCGGAGGACCAGTTCAAGTTCTTCTACCTGCTGTTCGTGCCGGTGGCCTGGGGCGCGGCGCGCTTCGGCAACGTGGGCGCGGCGTGGGCGGCCGCGCTGGTGCAGGCGCTGCTGTTCACCGCGGTGCAGGCGGACACCTACCGCCCGCTCACCGTCTTCGAGCTGCACATGCTGATGACCGCGCTGGGCGCCACCGGCCTGCTGCTGGGCGCCACGGTGGAAGAGCGCCAGCGCGCGGAGGAAGCGCTGCGCGCTTCGCTGCACGCCGCCGCCGCGGCCGACATGGCGGCCGCCCTGGCGCACGAGCTGAACCAGCCGCTGACGGCGCTGCGCACCTATGCCCGCGCGGCGCAGCTGATGGCGCAGCAGCCGCCGCAGGCCCATGGCGGCAACGGCCCGCCGCTGGTGGAGGTGACGGACAAGCTGGTGGCCGAGGTGAACCGCGCCGGCGCGGTGATGAAGCGCCTGCGCGACTTCTTCCGCCAGCGCGGCACCGAGCTGCAGCCGGTGGCGCTGCAGTCGGTGATCGAGGAGGTGGTGCAGTCGCAGGCCGCGCATGCCGATGCCGCCGGCGTCGTGCTGGATGCCGACTGCCCGCCCTCGCTGCCCACGGTGTGGATCGACGCGGTGCAGATCGCCGTGGTGCTGCGCAACCTGGTGTCCAACGCCATCGAGGCCGCCGCCCCGGCGCCGGCGGCGCGCGTGACCGTGCAGGCCGAGGCCCAGGGCCGCCACCTGGTGGTCAAGGTGCGGGACAGCGGCCCCGGCATCCCGGCCGACGAGCTGGGCGAGCTGTTCGAATCGCGCGACGGATCACGCGCCGGATCACGCGCCTCGGCCAAGCCCGGCGGCATGGGCATCGGCCTGGTCATCAGCCGCTCCATCATCGAAGCGCACGAAGGCCGCCTGTGGGCCGAAGCCGGCCCCGGCGGCAAGTTCTCCTTCAGCATCCCCTTGCTGGACCCCGACCCCCATGCCTGAGCCTGTCCACCGCCCCGTGTCCACCGCTTCCACCGAACCCTTGCACCGTCGCACCGTGTTCATCGTCGACGACGACGCGGCGGTGCGCGATTCGCTGTCGCTGCTGCTCAGCCTGCACGGCCACCCCACGGCGGTGTTCGCCAGCGCCGAGGCCTTCCTGGGCGTGCTGCAGCCGGGCTGGCGCGGCTGCGTGGTGGCCGACATCCGCATGCCCGGCATGAGCGGCCTGGCCATGCAGCAGGTGCTGCAGCGGCAGGGCTCGGCGCTGCCGGTGATCATCATCACCGCCCATGGCGACATCGCCGCCGCGCGCGAGGCCTTCAAGTCGCAGGCGGTGGACTTCTTCGAGAAGCCCTTCGACGAGGACCAGCTGCTGCAGGCCATCCAGCGTGCGCTCGATGGCCTGGCCGACGACGAGCCACGGCCCGCCGCGCCGGGCGTGCGCCCGGGCACCTTGTCCGCCCGCGAACGCCAGGTGCAGGAGCTGGTGGTGGCCGGGGCCGACAACGCCACCATCGGCACGCAACTGGGCATCAGCCCGCGGACGGTGGAGGTGCACAAGTCGCGCCTGATGGCCAAGCTGGGCGTGCGCAACCTGGCCGAACTCATCCGGCTGGCCACGCGGGCGCGCTGAGCATGGCGGATTCCGGCGATGACGACGCGGTGGCGTCCGCCGGCGCGTTCGCTCGCGCGCGCCTGCCGGAAGCGGCACGCCGCTTCGTCGAGGCCGAGCTGGCGGCCGGCAACGCGCTGGTGGCGGTGCTGGAGCCGCCCGCCGGCGTCGTCGCCAGCATCCAGGTGCTCCTGGGCGCGCCCGCGCGCACCCGGCCGCGCGGGGAGGGGCCCCACTGGTGCTTTGGCGAACTCGCGCCCGGGTTGCCTGCGGTGGTGGTCCTGCTCTGCGAGCCGATGCCCGGTGACCCGCCGCCCACGCCGCAGCCTGCGCTGCCCGCGCGGCGGCGGCCTGCACGGGCTGGCAATGGCGGGCCCCCCGATGCCGCGGATCCCATCCAGCGCTTCCGTGCCGGCATGGCGATGGACCTGGACCGCTGGCGCGACGGCACCGACCACGACCTGGACGCGATCGACGACGCCACGCCCGCCGAGCGCGCCACGATGCTCGACCTGCTGCTGGCCCGGGGATTGGACGAGCCGCGCGACGTGGAGGCGGTGGCCCGGCTGGGTGGGCCGCGTGCCCGCGCCGTCTTGCGCCAGCACTTCGACCGCGGCAGCACGCTGCACCGGCTGGCCGTGCTGCGCCATGCGCCCACGCTGGTCACCGACGACGAACGCACCGCCGCCCTGGTGCAGGCCCTGGCCGAGGTGCGGCCTTATGAAGGCCTGTCCGCCACGCTGGACCTGGTCGCCGACTGGCACCCGCCGCCGGTGGTGGAGGCCTTGTGGCAGGCCGCGCGCCACGGCCCCGCCGAGCGCGCCGTGCATGCCGCCGCCATGCTCGCCTGGCTGCACGGCCTGGCCGCCGCGCCCTTCGACTGGGACCAGCGGCCGTTCTTCCTGCGGTTCGGCGACGAAAACCCGGAGGTGCGCGCCCAGGCCTGCGAGACCCTCCGGCGACGCATCGGAGCGCTTGGGCCCGCCTGAACCACCGGGCCGACCACCGGGCCGACCAGCAGACCTACCAGCGGACGACCAGCGATGTGCGACCTTCTGCACGGCCCGCGGTGCACGGTGTGCCTATGGT
>CBIHPZ010000036.1:0-13756 GCA_966211865.1 uncultured Aquabacterium sp. | reverse complement strand
AAGCGCTGCCGCGCCGCGAGCTGGCGCGCGCCGTCGAGGTGGCGCGCCACCGGCGCCGGCACGGCCACCTGCGCGCCATGCACCCGTTCCGCCAGCGTGCCCAGCAGGTTCACCGAGCGGGCGATGGACAGCAGCCGGCTCCACTCGGCCGGCCGCAGCGCGGCTGTCGCCTGCGGTTGAGACAGCGCGCGCAGCAGCGGCGCGCAAGGTCCGGCGGGCGTCATGCGGCGCCCACCGGCACGCCTGCGCAGGCCTTGCTCCGGCATGGGCGCTTCGGGCGGCCGTGCGCGCTCATCCGGCGGTGATGCGGCGGATCAAGGCCAGCCCGTCGTCGGTGCTGCCGTAGCGGATCTCGAAGCAGCGCGCGCCGGTCAGCAAGGCGCACAGGGCCTCGAAACCGGTGTCGCCCATGCGCTCGCGGTTGAAGGACTGCTCGGAGATGAGGGCAAAGGCCTCGACGCGGCTGACTTCCTCGCACTGCGGTTCGCAGCCACGGTCGAAGCGCGGGAACACCACCCACCGCACCCGTGCCGGGACGTGGGCCGCGCGGGCCGATGCGGGCGGGCAGCCGGCGTGGGAGATGTCGCCCTTGCGGGTGTCGCGGTAGATCGGCCCGATGCGGCTGCCGGGAAAGGCGCCCACGATGTCGATCGACTGGTTCTTGATGCTGATCGGCCGCGGGTGCGGCATCAGCAGGCCGGTGGCGGGGTCGAGGATGGCCAGTTCGTCCGAGAGCAGGCGCCAGCCGGCCACCAGGGTCAAGGACGCACACAGCGTGCTTTTCCCGGCACCGGGGAAGCCCGGCATCATCACCGCGTGGTCGTCGGGACCGGCCACCACGGCCGCGTGCATCACGAGGTAGCCCAGCGCGCGCTGCGCCACGCACCAGTTCATGCCCCACTCGAACATCGGCGCCGCCTGATCGGCCGGCAGCGGGAAGAAGGGCTCGGCGCCGTCCATCAGGAAGCGCGCCTGCGGCTTCCAGTGGCGGCGCAGGCCGCGGCCGGCGTTCAGTTCGAGGTCGAAGTCGATGAACTCGTCCGCGCTGGCGCGCGGGTGATCGCCGTAGAAGCGTTCGAGGTGCTCGTGCACCGCCCGGAACGGCGAACGCACGCGAACGACAAAGGGCGGAATCCGGAGGACGGTTTCAGTCAACGTCGGCGAGGGCCGTGGCCATGACGGGCTGGCCGGCATTGTTCCACGCGCGAACGATGCCGGCGCGCATCAGGTCCGCGAGCAGCGCCGGCCCTTCGTCGCCAGCCAAGCGCAAGGCCTGGGGCCACGGCATGCGTGGCATGGCCTGGAGCGCATGGACGACGTCCAGCGCCGCGCCTTCGAGCAGCCAGAAATCGCCGGAGTGGCGATCGAACAGGACACGCGCCGAGGAGCACTCCCACGGCGGCGACCACATCAGCGACCGGCCCGGCACCACGCCGACCTGCGCCGGCTGGCCATCGTCGGGCGATTCAGGCGCCGGCATGCCGACAGCAGCGGGACCGGCGGCCGGTCAGTTCGTTTTGCAGAGGTTGGGATCGACGTTCGAGTTGATGTCGTACATCCCCTCGATGAAGCTGATCACCTGGGCGGCCGTCCAGCCGTTGCTGCCGCAAGTGACCATCGATGCCGGGCAATACAGCCCGCCCGACTTCGTCTCGTTCCACATCTCGACGATCTGGGCCTTGGTCAGCGGGTACTTGGCGCCGCTGCCGGTGAAGTAGCCGGCATTGAGCCAGGCGGCGCTCAGGTGGCGCAGCAACTGGCCATTGGTGAACGAGGTGGGGAAGGCCAGCACGGCCCACATGCCGACCCCGGCCGGCGCGCCCGGGAAGATGGACGTGAGCAAGGTGCCCTGGGTGGCGATGTTGGACAGCGTGAGGCCTTGCATGCCGGCGCCGCATTCGGCCACGGCGACGTTGAAGGTGGCGGGCGTGGCGCCGGTGCCGGACCAATAGCTGAACTTCTGGGGCACTTTCCAGAAGCCGGGAGACAGTCCACCCGAGCAGGTGGTGCCCGAACCAGGGCGCGGGCTGGTGTTGCCGCTCATCGTGGCCGAAGGACTTTGGCAAACGCCGCTCACGCCGGTGCCCAGTGCCGTCTTCGCGTGCACGGCCAGCAGCACGCCCGTGCCACCCGCCACGCCGCGGAACAGCCGGCGGCGCGAGGCCAGCAGCGGCGTGGCCGGGGTGCCGGCGCCGGCGCCTGTGCTGTCCTGGATCTCAGACTTGTCGGAGTTCATCGAGCTCCCTCTTGACGGGCCACGCGGCCCGATCGAATGCGGTTGAGGCCCGCGACATACCACGGGGGCCGACGCAGGTTGTTTGGATCGTGATTATCGGCGGCGGCCCCGGGCGCCTCCCCCCTCGGTCAGGTGGGGCGGGGCGGACCAAGCGTGTCATCGTCAACGACTTCCCTGGCGGCTCGGCACCGGCGCCCGAGGCGCGGTTCGGGCCGGGGTGGACGGCCTCGAGCGGCCCTGGGACCACATCGACGACGCGCGGGTGGCGAACATGCCCAGCACGACCGCGGTGACCGCCAGCACGACCCACTCGCGGTTGCGGCGCAGCTGTTGCAGGGCATCGCGCAGCCAGGATTCCTTTTCTTCCGCGGGCGCGGAGGCCTGCGGCGGCACCGGCTCCGCAGGCGCGGACGGCCGGGCGGAATACGAATCGGACGATCCGCCGGCAACGCCCAGTCCTTCGAAGACTTCCAGCGCCTTGCGGCCCATCGCGGCCACGCTGTCCTCGCCGTCTTCCAGGGAGACCGGCGCAGGCGGCCGCGGGGCATTCCGATCGCCGCCTGGCGATCCCGGTTCCGCCACCGCGCCGGCGTAGGGACCGGCCTTGCGGCGCACCTGGGTCGGCATGCCCAGCAACTCCAGAAGCGGCGCCGGGCCTTCGTCCGAAGCATCCACCGCCAGCAGATCACCCAGGGGATCGGACTCTTCAGCGCCGGCGATCCAGGGATCAGCCCACACCGCGTTGGGAGCGAGCGCATCGCCCTGCAGCGGCACGACATCGGCAGCGGCGCCGGCGGTCATTCCCAGGGCAATGACGGCGGTGGCAAGACCCAAAAATGCGTTCCGAGGCATCGGCATCCAACGTGCGACAGGCGGACAGAAATTCTGTCAGCAGCCGTCGTGGCGTTCCACCGCGCGGAGGCTCGAACCACCTGAACCGGTGGTGCTCGCGCGCCGTCAAGATGCCTTTTTGCACCCCCGATTCAGGGGCCTGGCACCGTCTCAGCCGACAAGCACTTCGACGCAGGCGGGATGGCCGAGGAAATTCTGCGGGCTGGCGCTCATGCCGTAGGCGCCCGACTGGAAGACCACCACCAGGTCACCCTCCTGCGCCGCGGGCAGCTCCATGCGGTCGGCCAGCAGGTCGAGCGGCGTGCACAAGGGGCCGACGACCGACGCCGATTCGCGGCGGTCGGTGCCGCTGCGGCTCACGATCGTGGTCGGGTAGTTCTTGCGGATCACCTGGCCGAAGTTGCCGGAGGCGGAGAGGTGGTGGTGCAAGCCGCCATCGGTCACCAGGAAGACCTGCCCGCGCGAGATCTTGCGGTCGACCACGCGGCACACATAGATCCCGGCCTCGCCGACGAAATAGCGCCCGAGTTCGATGACCAGCGCCGCGTCAGGCATGTCCGCCCGGGCACGCGCCTGCAACTCGGCCAGGTTGTCGCCGATGGGCGCCAGGTCCAGCCGCTGCTCGCCGGGGAAATAGGGAATGCCGAAGCCGCCGCCCAGGTTCAGGAACCGCACCGGCGCGGGGGCCTGCTGGGCCAGCCGCAGCGCCAGCTCGTAGGACTTGCGCTGCGCCTCGCAGATGGACTCGGGGCGCAGGTTCTGCGAACCGGCGAACAGGTGGAAGCCCTCGAAAGCCAGGCCGGCACTGCCGATGCGGTCGAGCAGCGCAGGCACCACCTCGACGTCGACGCCGAACTGCTTCGGGCCGCCGCCCATCTTCATGCCCGAGCCCTTCAGCTCGAAGTCGGGGTTGACGCGCACCGCCACGCGGGGCTTCAGGCCCAGCTCGGCGCCGATGCGGCCCAGCAGTTCGACCTCGCGCATCGACTCGACGTTGAGCAGCACGCCCGCGGCGGCCGCCTGGCGCAGCTCCCGTTCCTGCTTGGCGGGGCCGGCGAAGCTGACGTCGTGCGGGTTCGCGCCGGCGTCCAGCGCCACCTTCAGTTCGCCCGCGGAGGCCACGTCGATGCCATCGACCAGGGTCGCCATGAAACCCACCAGCGCCGGCATCGGGTTGGCCTTCATCGCGTAGTGCAGCTCGATGCCGGCGGGCAGCGCGGCACGCAGCTGGGCGACGCGCGCGCGCAGCAGGCCGCGGTCGTAGGCGTAGAACGGCGTCTGGCCGACCCGCTCGGCCAGGCGGGTCAAGGGTTGCCCGCCGACCAGCAGGTCGCCATCGCGCACCTCGAACTGCGACATCTCGGCGTGCACGGGGGCGCGCACGGGGGGTTGGGAATCACTCACGAGCCACCTCGGCGCAGCAGGGTCGGAAAAGGGGAAAGGAACGAAGCGGCGGCGCTCAGCCGGCGGCGCGGCGCTCGACCCAGGCCGTGGACAGCAGCTTGCGGTCGATCTTGCCGTTCGGGTTGCGCGGCAGCGGCCCGGCGGCCGGCTCGATGCCGGCGGGCACCATGTACGCCGGCATCTGGGCGCGGCAGGCCTGCTGCAGCGCGGCCAGGTCGAGCACCTCGCTGCCGTTGGGCGGCGTCGCGATGACCTGGATCGCCTGCCCCAGCGTGTCGTGGTCGACGCCGAAGGCGACGCATTCGCCGACCAGCCGGGTGGCGTACAGGATTTCCTCGACCTCGGTCGGGCTGACGCGGTAGCCCGAGGTCTTGATCATCTCGTCGCGGCGGCCGATGAAGTACAGGAAGCCTTCGGCGTCGCGGCGCACGGTGTCGCCCGAGAACACCGCGTATTCAGGCAGCTGCAGCCCCGCCTGGCGGCCCGGCGACTGCGCGGGCAGCAGGCGGTAGCGCTCGGCCGTCTTCTCGGCGTCGTTCCAGTAGCCCAGGCCGACCAGCGCGCCGCGGTGCACCAGCTCGCCCGGCTCGTCGGGCGCGCATTCGCTGCCGTCCTCGCGCAGCACCAGGATTTCGGCATTCGGGATCGCCTTGCCGATGGAGTCGGGGCGGCGGTCCACCTCTTCGGGCGGCAGGAAGGTGGAGCGAAAGGCCTCGGTGAGGCCGTACATCAGGAACGGCTTCGCGCTGGGCACCTTGCTGCGCAGCAGGTTCAGCGTCTCGCGTGGCATGCGTCCGCCGGTGTTGGCGAAATAGCGCAGGCGCGCGTCGATGGCGGCGGGCCATTCCAGTTGCGAGAGCTGGATGTACAGCGGCGGCACCGCGGTGAGGCCGGTGACCTGCTCGCGCTCCATCACCTTCAGCACGTCGCGCGGCAGCAGGTAGTTCAGCAGCACGACCCGCGCGCCGGCGTGGAAGGCCGTCGTCAGCTGGCTGAAGCCCGCATCGAAGGACAGCGGCAAGGCGGCCAGCAGCGTGTCGCCGGCATGGTTTTCCAGGTACGAGGCGACGCTCTTGGCGCCGGCCACCATGTTGCGGTGGGACAGCACCACGCCCTTGGGTTTGCCGGTGCTGCCGGAGGTGTAGAGGATGGCCGTCAGGTCGGTGTCGATGACGCGGTGGCCCGCGCGCTGCGGCGCGGCCAGCAACTGCTGCCAATGGATCACCGGCAGCGGGCATTCGGCCGCCGCCGTACCGGAGGTCAGCACCACGTGGCGCAGTGCCGGGCATTGCCCAAGCACCGGCGCCAACAGCGCCAGCCGTTCCGGCGACGTGACGATCACGCGCACGTCGCAGTCGCGCAGGATGAATGCGACCTGCTCCGGCTTGAGCAGCGGATTCAGCGGCACGAAGGCGCCACCGGCGGCCGGTGCGCCAAAGCTCGCGACCACCGTCTCGATGCGCTTGTCGAGGTAAATGGCCACGCGTTCGCCACGGCCGAGGCCCAGCATGGCCATGCCCGACGCGAATCCGCTCACCTGCTTTTGCAGCGTCTCGTAGTCGACCGTCTCGTTTCCCGCGGTCAGGGCCGGCGCGTGGGGCGAACGGCGCGCGGCGGTGTCGATCAACTCGTGCAGCAGCATGGATTCGGTCATGGGCGGGGCCATGGCAATGCGGCGCACGCGCCGGGACAGGGAGAAAAAAAGTATGGCACACGCATTGCAACGCCCAGGCGCCGCAGTGCGTGACGTTGTTGCGCCTGGCGCCCTTGCACCGCGGCATTTGCCACGGTCCGTGGGGACGCCCGGCCCTAGAATGCCGCGGTTTTCCGGCCCCCCGGAAAGAGCGCGCGCACCGTGCGCCCCGCCTGTCCAGTCTCCAGTCCGCCTGCCTGACTGCAGCGCGCCGGAAACCCATGCATTCCAAAGGAGCGACCAATTGAACGTTGAGCAGGAAGTGCTGCGTGTGCTCGACCAGGTGCTCAGCCTGAATGGCCGAGCCGCCAGCTTCACGCGAGACACTGCGCTGCTGGGCGCCATTCCCGAACTGGATTCGATGGCCGTGGTGTCGCTCATTACCAGCCTGGAAGAACAATTCGGCATTGCGGTGGACGACGACGACATCAGCGCGGACACCTTCGTCACCGTCGGCGCGCTGGCCGATTTCGTTTCCGAACGCCTGGGCTGATCGCCCGCGGCCCGAGCGTGCAAGCGCCCGTCGAAGCCTTCTACCTGCCCGCGGGCGGCGGCCGCACGGGCCAGCGCCTGGGTGTGCTGCATCGCGCGCGGGGCACGCCGCGCGGCGCGGTGCTGCACCTGCACGCCTTCGCGGAGGAGATGAACAAGTCGCGCCGCATGGTGGCCCTGCAGGCCCGCGCGCTGGCCGAGGCCGGCTTCGACGTGCTGCTGCTGGACCTGCTCGGCTGCGGCGACAGCAGCGGCGACTTCGGCGACGCCACCTGGGACGACTGGCTGGCCGATGCCCGCCTCGGCGTCGACTGGCTGCGGCAGCAGCACCCGGCCGGCCCGCTGTGGCTGTGGGGTCTGCGCGCGGGTGCCTTGCTGGCGGTGCAGACGGCCTGCGCGATCAGCGAGCAGACGCCCTGCCACCTGCTGCTGTGGCAGCCGCCTGCCAACGGCAAGCTGCTGCTGCAGCAGTTCATCCGCCTGAAGGCCGCGCGCGACCTGCTGAGCGGCGAAGGCAAGGGCGTGGCGGAAGCCGTGCGGCGCGATCTCGCCGCCGGCAAGGCGGTCGAGATCGCCGGCTACCTGCTGTCGCCCGCCCTGGCCGCCGGCCTGGAGGGCGCGGTGCCGACACCGCCGCGGCAACCGGGCCGCGTCTGCTGGTTCGAAGTGGGCGCCGGGGGCAGCCCGTCACCCGCCGCGGGCCTCGCCGCCGAGCGCTGGCGCACCGCCGGCTGGTCCGTCGATCTGCAGGCCGTCGCCGGATCCGCCTTCTGGCAAACCACCGAAATCGAGACTGCTCCGGCCCTGCTGGAAGCCACCCTGAATGCGCTGTCGCAACAGCCGATCGAACTGGCGGCGGCATGAGTTCTGGCGCCAGCATCCTCACCGGCAGTGCCTGCCATGAAAGCGCCTTCACGTTCGGCTGCGAAGGCGAGACCCTGGTCGGCGTGCTGGCCACGCCGGCCGGCGCGGCCCGGCGTCCCGCCTTCCTGATCGTCGTCGGTGGCCCGCAGTACCGCGGCGGCAGCCACCGCCAGTTCGTGCAGCTGTCGCGGGCGCTGGCCGCCGACGGGTTTCCCTGCCTGCGCTTCGACGTGCGCGGCATGGGCGACAGCAGCGGGGAAGCACGATCGTTCGAGGCGCTGTGCGATGACATCGGCGCGGCCGTGGACGCGCTGGTCCAGCGCACCGGCCCCGGCACGCCGGTGGTGCTCTGGGGCCTGTGCGACGGCGCCTCGGCGGCCTTGATGTACCTGCAACAACGCCGCGATGCCCGCGTGGCCGGTCTCTGCCTGCTCAACCCCTGGGTGCGCTCCGCCCACAGCCAGGCGCAGACCCAGGTCCGCCACTACTACCTGGACCGGCTGAAGCAGCCCGAGTTCTGGCGCAAGCTGCTGCGCGGGCAGGTGGCTGCCTCGGCGATCAGCGGGCTGGTGCACAGCCTGCGCGTCGCCTTCGGCGGCAAACCGGCGGCAGCGGCGGGTTCGGCGTCCAGCTACCAGGACCGCATGGCCGAAGGCTGGGCGGGCTTCCGCGGCCACACGCTCCTGGTCCTGAGCGGCCAGGACTACACCGCCCGCGAGTTCGAGCAATACGCGGCCGGCCAGCCGCGTTGGCGCCAGCTGCTGGCGGCGCCCAGCGTGCAACGGCACGACCTCCCGCAGGCCGACCACACCTTCTCGGACGCGGCGAGCAAGGCCGAGCTGGCCGGCCTGACCGCGCAGTGGGCACGCCACGCGTTCAACTGCTGATTTCCCAGACGCCCTCATGTCCTACCGCACCACCCTGTCGATCCCGCCGGCCGCGCGGGCCCTGGCCGCCGCCCTGGCGCTGGGCCTGGCCGCGCCCTTGGCGATGGCGCAAAACTTCAACGTCTGCGGCGACCTGGCGAATGCCTTCGGCCCCTACGACTACCGCAAGGACCGCGGGGACAGCCTGAGGCTCGTCGAATCGGCGCACTTCAACCAGCGCGTCGAATCGCTGATCCGCGGCCAGACCGGCAAGCTGGGCCAGGACATCGACTACGTCCTGCGGGCCTACCCGAACCACCACCGGGCCCTGGTGTCGGCCATGCGCCTGGCCGAGCGCGACAAGCGGCCGCAGCCCGATGGCATGAACTACTCGATCGACTGCTATTTCGACCGGGCCATCCGGTGGCAGCGCGACGACCTGACCGTGCGGATGATCTTCGCCGGCTACCTGGGCCGGAAGGACAAGATCGACGATGCCAAGGCCCAGCTGGCCTACGTCGTCTCGCAAGCCGGGGACAACCCGTTCACCCACTACAACGCCGGGCTCGTGTACCTCGAGCTGAAGGCCTACAAGGAAGCGCTGGCGCAGGCGCACCGTGCGGCGGAGCTCGGCTTTGGCCGCACCGACCTGCGCGAAAAGCTGCAGGCCGCGGGCCAGTGGTCGGAGCCGGCGGCGCCGGCCGCCTCCGCGGCCGCCAGTGCCGCGGCCGAGCCTGCCCCGGCGCCATCGGCCGCCGCGTCGGCCGCATCGGCGGAAGCGCGTCCGTGAACGCTGCATCCGGCTCCGGGGCAGCGGCTGCCAGCGCCGCGACGGAACCCGGCCGCGGTTCGATCCAGGCCGCAACGCGGGCCGGCGCCACGCCCGGATGGGTGGCCCTGCCGCGCGCGCCGGTGTTCGGCTGGGACAACCTGCGGGCCGGCAGCGGGCAACCGCTGCCCGCGGTCGATGCGCTGGCGTCGCGCACCTTCACCACCAGCGGACGGGCCGCCCTCTTCCATGCACTGCACCAGCTGGGCCTGCCCGCGGGCAGCACGGTGCTGGTGCCCACGTACCACTGCCCGACCATCGTGGCGCCGGTGTTGTGTGCGGGCATGGTGCCGAGCTTCTTCGGCATCGGCCCCGATGGCCTGCCCGACCTGTCCACCGTCCGCCTCGGCGCGGGCGCCCCGCGACCGGGCGCCATCATCGCCGCGCATTACTTCGGGCTGCCGAAGTCGATGGCGGCCTTGCGTGCCTGGTGCGACGAGCACGGCATTGCCCTCATCGAAGACTGCGCGCACAGCTATTTCGGCCAGGCCGGTGAACGGCCCGTCGGCGCCTGGGGCGACTTCGCGACCGCCAGCATCTCCAAGTTCTTCCCGGTGCCGGAGGCGGGGGTGCTCGCATCAGCGCACCGGGCCATCGGCCCCCTGAGGCTCGCTGCGCGAGGGGCCAGGGCGCAGGCCAAAGGCGTGGTCGACGTCATCGAACTCGGCACCCGGTACCAGCGCTTCGCGGCGTTGAACGCGCCGCTGGCCGCTCTCTTTCGCTGGAAGAACGGCGGCCGGTTGCCCGCGCTGACGGAAGGCACCATCGACGCGCCGCCCGAAGACGAAGCCGCCGCGATGCGCGGGTGCGACATGGGCCGCATTGCCGACGCGCCGCTGTGGGTCTCGATGCAGATGGTGCGGCGGCTGCCGCGCGCGCGCATCGTCGAGCGCCGAAGGGCCAACTTCGCCCGCTTCCTGGGCCACTTCAGCGCGGTCGATGGGGCGCGCTGCCTGGTGGGCAGCCTGGCGCCTGATGCGGCGCCCTACGTCTTCCCGCTCTGGATCGACGACGCGGACCGGGTCTACCACGCCCTGCGCCTGATGGCTGCGCCCGCCTTCCGCTGGGACCATGTCTGGCCCGGCACGCCGCGCCTGCCGAATGACCAGGCGCCGCTGTGGAACCGGCACGTGGTGCAGCTGCTGTGCCACCAGGACCTGGCGCCAGCGCACATCGACCAGATCGCCCATGCCATCCTCCATCTGCTGTCCACGCCGAGCAGGGCGACAGCCTGAACCGACATGACCATGAACTTGAAATGGGCCCGCGCGGCCGCCGGTGCCGCGCTGGCGCAGACCGCCGTGGCCACCGAGTGGGACCGGCTGAATGCCGCGCGCGGCGACCTGCCCTTCCTCGGCGCCGCCGCGATCGCCAATGCGCTCGCCACCTTCGGCACCGGGCGCGAGCAGCTGCTCACCGGCCGCCGTGGCGGGCAGGTGGTGGCCATGTTCGTGCTGGTGCCTGACGGCGCGCTGCGCTGGCGCACCTTCCAGCCTTCGCAAATCCCGCTGGGCGCCTGGGTGGCCGAGTCGTCGTTGCCGATCGTCGAGCTCACCAACAGCCTGATCCGGGGCCCCTTGGGCCTGTGCCTGGCGCTGTCGGTCACCCAGGTCGATCCGCGGCTGGCACCACGTGGCGCCGACGACGCCCGCACGCAGCACGCCGACTACATCGACACCGGCTGGCTCGACATCGCCGGCAGCTTCGACGACTACTGGGCAGCCCGCGGCAAGAACCTGCGCCAGAACATGCGCAAGCAGCGCAACAAGCTGGCCGCGGACGGCATCGAAACCAGCCTGCGCATGCTGCGCGACGTGGCCGACATGGGGCCCGCGCTGGACCGCTACGGTGCGCTGGAGTCCGCGGGGTGGAAGGCGGGCGAAGGCACCGCCATCCACGCCGCGAATGCGCAGGGCCGCTTCTACCGGCGGCTCTTCGAGGACGCCGCGGCGCGCGGCGAAGCGCTGGTCTGCGAATACCTCTTCGACGGCCGGACGGTGGCGATGAACCTGGGCCTGCTGCGGCGCGGCGAACTCATCGTCCTGAAGACGGCCTACGACGAGTCGATCAACAAGTCGCTGTCACCGGCGTCGCTGCTGCGGGAAGACGAGCTGCGCGCATTCTTCGAAGGCACCGAGGTGCGGCGCATCGAGTACTACGGCAAGCTGATGGACTGGCACACCAAGCTCACCGCCGACAAGCGCACGCTCTACCACCTCACGCACTACCGCTGGGGCTGGGTGCGCGCGCTGGCCGCGCAGCGCCAGCGTGCACGCGCCAATGCCGCCGCGGCGGCCACCGCAGCCGCTCCGGCGGCTGGCGCCGCGCCGGCCGCCGGGCCAGACGCCGCGCCAGCGGACGAGGCGGCCAAGCCGGCATGAACGAGGGCGCACGACCGTGTGAAGGCTGGAGCTTGGCTCCGGCGGCGAGCCTGCCTCGCCTCGGGAAGAAGGTGGCCCGGTGAGCCCATCCCCAGCGGCCGCGCCGCCACGGCTGGACCAGGCCAGCGCCTACACCACGCCGCGGCCGGACATCGCGGCCTTGGTACCGCCCACGTCGCGCCGGGTGCTCGACGTGGGCTGCAGCAATGGCGAGCTGGGGTGGAGCCTGAAGCACCAGCTTCCGGGCTGCACGGTGCACGGCCTGGAGCTGAACGAGGCGCACGCCCGGGTGGCGGCCACGCGGCTCGACAAGGTGCAGTGCGTCGACCTCGACCACTTCGACTGGCAGCAGGGGCTGGCGGGCGAGCGCTTCGATTGCATCATCTTCGCGGACGTGCTGGAGCACCTGGCCGATCCGCTGCGGCACCTGACGGCGGCCCGCGCCGCGCTGGCGCCGCAGGGGCGGATCGTCGTCAGCCTGCCCAATGTCCGCCACCTGTCGGCCTTGGTGGCCATCTACGTGCAGGGGCGGTTCCCGCGCCGCGACCGCGGCATCTTCGACCGCACCCACCGCCACTGGTTCACGCTGGCCGACGGCGAAGCACTGCTGCGCGAAGCCGGGCTGGAGCCGATAGCGCAAGGACTGTCGCTGCGCTTCGGCGACCGCGGTGGCGGCTGCCTGAACCGCCTGCTGAACCGCCTGCCGGCGCCAGTGCAGCGCTGGAGCCCGGTGCGCGAATTCCTGACCTACCAGGTGTGCTTCCTCGCCGCCGCTGCTCCGGCATGAGCTTCCACGGCTGCTGCGATGCCACACGATGAGACGTTACGTTCTCCGGCCCATTCCCAGGGCGCCGCGGTGAACTGCAAAGGCATCGGATTCGTCCTGCTGTCGAATCCGGCCCGGCCTCTGCCGAGCACACGCATCGCCGCGCTCAACCTGTTCCCGGCGTTGCAGCGGGCGGGCTACCCGCCCATGGTGTGCTTTGCGCCCGAGAACGGTGACGAGCGGCCGACGCTCGACCTCCCGGTGGCGGAGCTGCGCGCCCGCGGCATCGGCTGTGTCGTGTTCCAGAAGGTGCACGGACCCGCGGTGGAACGGCAGGTGGCGGCGCTGCGTGCCGTGGGCATCAAGACCATCTTCATGGTGTGCGACCTGGTGGAGGCGCGCATGGCCGCCGCCACGGATGCCACAGTGGCGGTGACGGCGTACCTGCGAAGCCTGTATCCCGTTGAGTTGAGGCACAAGATCCATGTCGTGCACGACGGCATCGAGCGCCCGGCAGTGCACAAGCAGGCCTTGGGCGACCCGAGCGCGCCGCCAGGGTCACCGCTGCGAGCGGTGCTCGTCACGTCATCGCGCCTCGATCACCTGCCATTGCTGCGCCGGCCACCGCCGTGGATGCACCTGCGCATCGTCGGCCGCTATGCCGGGGACGGCAGCGCGCCCCGCTGGCAAGGCCTGCGGGAAGCCTTGCTCAGCCCCCACCGCCCAAGCCAGAGGCTCGAACGCGCCCGTTTCGCCTTGGACCGGCGCATCACTTGTGTGCCCTGGAGCCTGGACGGCACTTACGAGGAGCTGCTGTCTGCGCACATCGGCCTCATCCCGAGCGAAATCGACCCCGAGCTCGACCCTCCGCTGTTCCCAGTGCCCCGCTGGAAGGTCAAGTCGGAGAATCGGCTGACACTGATGATGGCCGCAGGACTGCCCGTCGTCGCGTCGCCGGTCCCCTCGTACGTCGACGTGATCGAGCACGGGCGCAACGGCTATCTCGCGCTCGACCGCCAGGAATGGCTTCGCGCGCTGGACGACCTGCGCGATCCGCTGCGCCGCGAGCAGGTCGGCCGGCTGGCGCGTGCCACTGTCATCGAGCGTTATTCGATCGAGGCGCAGGCCCGCCGCTTCATCGAAGTCCTCCATCAGATCCTGCCGCTGCCCCCCGGCGCGGCAGACGACCCGCTTGCTTGAACCAACACCCGCGCCCACCTCGTTCGCTGGCCCGCCCACCGGCAGCCTGAACGAACTGAACGGCGAGGCGCTCTCGACCATGTCCATGCCTTCCATCCTGATGATCGCGTTCCACTTTCCGCCCCTCGCGGGAAGCAGCGGCATCCAGCGCACGCTGCGCTACATGCAGCACC
>CBIHPZ010000035.1:0-13912 GCA_966211865.1 uncultured Aquabacterium sp. | reverse complement strand
TTCGAGCGCCTGCCCTACGAGCCGCTGTACGAGGACATCCTCGGCATCCCCGTGCGCAAGGTGGTGATCACCGTGGACGCCGGCCGCAACCTGGCCGTGCTGGTGGAAGCGGCGGTGCGCAACACCATCCTGCAGCTGCGCGGGATCGACACCTACCAGGAGTTCATCGAGCGCCACCAGCGCGCGATGGAGCAGGGCGAGGAGTAGGAACTACTTCTGCCTGTGCGGGCACGGGTTCTTCGTGCACACCGCATACAGCGCCAGCGTGTGGTCCTGCAGGTCGAAGCCCTGCGCCTGCGCCACGGCGCGCTGGCGCTTCTCGATCTCGGGGTCGTAGAACTCCTCGACGCGGCCGCAGGTCAGGCACACCAGGTGGTCGTGGTGCTGGCCCTCGTTCAGCTCGAACACCGACTTGCCCGATTCGAAATGGCTGCGCGTCAACAGCCCGGCCTGCTCGAACTGCATCAGCACGCGGTAGACGGTGGCCAGGCCGATGTCGGCGCCCTCAGTGAGCAGGGCCTTGAAGACGTCTTCGGCCGTCATGTGGCGTTGCGCGGTGCGCTGGAAGACCTCCAGGATCTTGATGCGCGGCAGCGTGGCCTTCAGCCCGCTGCTTTTGAGATCGTCGGCGTGAGACATGAAACGGGCCCTCGGCGGCTGGCTCGAAAAGGCGGATCGCTAGAATCGGCCGCATCATATCCAGACGATCCGGTGCGCCCTGCGCGGGCAGATGCCCGGCACCCCTCGAATGGCAGGCCTTCCCTTTTCGATCCGCTGGCTCGGCCGCGGTGCGGCAGTCGCAGTGGCCCTGAGCGCCGCCGGCTGCTCGTCGCTGCAGAGTTCAGACAGCTTCCTCGGCGTCATCACGCCCTACCGCATCGACATCGTGCAGGGCAACGTCGTCACCAAGGAGCAGGCGGCACAGATCAAGCCCGGCATGTCGCGCGAACAGGTCCGCGACATCCTCGGCTCGCCGATGCTCACCGACATCTTCCACGCCAGCCGCTGGGACTACGTCTTCACGATCAAGCGGCAAGGCACCGAGCCGCAGCGCCGTTCCATCGTGGCGCGCTTCGAGGGCGACACGCTGAAGAGCCTGGAGGCTCCCGAGCTGCCATCCGAACAGGAGTTCGTCGCCTCGATCACCCGCATCAAGCCCGGCAAGGCGCCGGTGCTGGAACTGACAGACGCCCAGAAGCAGGCGCTGCCCAAGCCGCCGCCGCAGCCCGCGGCCGAGGCGCAGCCGGCGGGCGCCACGCGCACCTACCCGCCGCTGGAGCCCTCCTGAGCATGGCCGCCGCTGATTCCCGCGTGCGCATCGCCATCCCCGGCGCCTCCGGCCGCATGGGCCGCATGCTGATCGAGGCGATCGCCGCGTCGCCTGATTGCGTCCTGGCCGGCGCGACCGACATCGCCAGCAGCCCCGCGCTGGGCCAGGACGCCGGCGCGCCCATCGGCCTGCGCACCGGCGTCGCGATCACCAGCGACACGGCCGCCGGCTTCGCGCCGGCGCAGGTCGTCATCGACTTCACCCGGCCCGAAGGCACGCTGGCCCACCTGGCGGCCTGCCGCGAACGGGGCATCAATGCCGTCATCGGCACCACCGGCTTCACGCCGGCGCAGAAGGCCGAGATCGCCGATCACGCCAAGCACATCGGCATCGTGCTAGCACCCAATATGAACGTGGGCGTCTACGTGGTGATGAAGCTGCTGGACCAGGCCGCGCGCCTGCTGAACCAGGGCTACGACATCGAGGTGATCGAGGCCCACCACAAGCACAAGGTGGACGCGCCCAGCGGCACCGCGCTGCAGATGGGCGAGGTGATCGCCAAGGCGCTGGGCCGCGACCTGAAGGACTGCGCCGTGTACGCCCGCGAAGGCCACACCGGCCCGCGCGACCCGTCGACCATCGGCTTCTCCGCCATCCGCGGCGGCGACATCATCGGCGACCACACGGTGATGTTCGCCGGCGCCGGCGAGCGCATCGAGATATCACACAAAAGCAGCAGCCGCGCCGGTTATGCCGAAGGGGCGCTGCGCGCGGCGCGGTTCCTGGCGGACAAGAAGAGCGGGTTCTTCACGATGACCGACGTGCTGGGCCTGGCCTGATGGAGGGCCTGGGCCAGTTCTGGAGCCAGGCCGACGGCATCAGCCGCACGGTGGCCACGCTGCTGCTGCTGATGTCGGTCAGCGGCTGGGTCGTCATCCTCTGGAAGGGCTGGGTGCTGCAGCGCGCGCGCCGCGACATCGACCGCGCGGTGCCGGCATTCTGGGCCGCCGATTCGCTGCACAACGGACGCGAACGGCTGTCGGCGCTGGACCGCGAGCAGGTGCTGCTGCCCCTGCTCGAAGCCACCGTCGCGCGCGAATCGCGCGGCACGCTGGAAACCCACGGCGCCCTGGCCTCGCAGCTGACGCGCCGCTTGCGTGACGCCCTGCACCGCGGCCTTGCGCACCTGCAGTTCGGCCAGGTGCTGCTGGCCTCCATCGGCAGCACCGCGCCCTTCATCGGCCTCTTCGGCACCGTGTGGGGCATCTACCACGCGCTGGTCAGCATCTCGGCCGCGGGCTCGATCACGATCGAGAAGGTCTCGGGCCCGGTGGGCGAAGCGCTGGTGATGACGGCGGCCGGCCTGGCGGTCGCGATTCCGGCGGTGCTGGCCTACAACCTCTTCGGCAAATGGGTCGCGGCCTGCGAGGCCGAACTCGAAGGCTTCGCGCACGACCTGCGCGAGATGGCCCTGGGCGGCACGCCGGGCGGCGAAACCCCGCCGGACCGCGGCTGACCTGCATGGCCTTCGGCCGCCTCGAGCGCCGCACCGGCGCCAACCCGATGAGCGACATCAACATGACGCCGCTGATCGACGTGATGCTGGTGCTGCTGGTGATCTTCATGATCACCGCGCCGCTGATGACCTCCAGCCTGAAGCTGGACCTGCCCAAGGCTGAGGGCGCGCGGCCGACCGATGCGGCGCAGTTCATCACCGTGGCGGTGGACCCGCAGGGCAAGCTCTACTGGGGCGACGAGGCGCTGGACGCCGACGCGCTGAAGCGCCGCGTGCGCGAGGCCGCGCAGCGCAACCCCGGCACCGAAGTGCAGCTGCGCGCGGACAAGAGCGTGCCCTACGGCCGAATCGCCGAACTGATCGGCCTGGTGCAGGAAGGCGGCCTGGTGCGCATCGGCTTCGTCACCGAATCGAGCGCGCCGGCGAAGTAGTTTCCGAGGGCGGACAAAGCGCGAGCCGGGGAGCCCACTCCCTACAATCGCGCCCCATGAACGAGAAATACGCCCCCGCCGAAGTCGAATCCGCCGCACAGGCGCATTGGACGGCGACGGACGCCTACCGCGTCACCGAGAACCCGAGCAAGCCGAAGTTCTACGCCTGCTCGATGCTGCCCTACCCCAGCGGCAAGCTGCACATGGGGCATGTGCGCAACTACACCATCAACGACATGCTCACGCGCCAGCTGCGCATGAAGGGCATGAACGTGCTGATGCCGATGGGCTGGGACGCCTTCGGCCTGCCGGCGGAAAACGCCGCGATGAAGAACAAGGTGCCGCCGGCGCAGTGGACCTACTCGAACATCGCGCACATGAAGGGCCAGATGAAGGCCATGGGCCTGGCCATCGACTGGTCGCGCGAAGTGGCCACCTGCGACCCCGCGTACTACAAGTGGAACCAGTGGCTGTTCCTGAAGATGCTGGAAAAAGGCATCGCCGAACGCCGCACGCAGGTCGTCAACTGGGACCCGGTGGACCAGACGGTGCTGGCCAACGAGCAGGTCATCGACGGCCGCGGCTGGCGCTCCGGCGCGCTGATCGAGAAGCGCGAGATCCCCGGCTACTACCTGAAGATCACCGGCTACGCGGAAGAGCTGCTGTCGGCGGTGGCGAACCCGGAAGACCCGAACTACCTCGCCGGCTGGCCCGAGCGCGTGCGGCTGATGCAGGAGAACTGGATCGGCAAGAGCGAGGGCGTGCGCTTCGCCTTCCCGCACACGATCAAGGATGCCGCCGGCGCCTTGATCAATGACGGCAAGCTGTGGGTGTTCACCACGCGCGCCGACACCATCATGGGCGTCACCTTCTGCGCCGTGGCGCCGGAGCACCCGCTGGCCACGCACGCCGCCGCATCCAATCCCAAGCTGGCGGCCTTCATCGAGGCCTGCAAGCAAGGCGGCACGACGGAAGCCGAGCTGGCCACGAAGGAGAAGGAAGGCCTGCCCACCGGCCTCTTCGTCACGCACCCGCTCACCGGCGCGCAGGTCGAGGTGTGGGTCGGCAACTACGTGCTGATGAGCTACGGCGACGGCGCGGTGATGGGCGTGCCGGCGCATGACGAGCGCGACTTCGCGTTCGCGAAGAAGTACGGCCTGCCGATCCCGCAGGTGGTGGCGGTTGAAGGCGAGACCTTCAGCACCGAACGCTGGGCCGACTGGTACGGCGACAAGCAGCGCGGCCGCTGCATCAATTCCGGCGTGCTCGACGGCCTGGCGTACAAGCCGGCGGTCGACAAGGTGGCCGAGCTGCTGGGCGCCAAGGGCCTGGGCGAGAAGAAGACCACCTGGCGCCTGCGCGACTGGGGCGTGAGCCGCCAGCGCTACTGGGGCACGCCCATCCCCATCATCCACTGCGATGAACACGGCGCGGTGCCGGTGCCCGAGAAGGACCTGCCGGTGGTGCTGCCCGAGGACTGCATCCCCGACGGCAGCGGCAACCCGCTGAACAAGCGCGCCGACTTCCTGGCCACCACCTGCCCGCTGTGCGGCAAGGCCGCGCGGCGCGAGACGGACACGATGGACACCTTCGTCGATTCGTCCTGGTACTTCATGCGCTATTGCGATCCGAAGAACGCCGAGCAGATGGTGGCCGAGGGCACGCAGTACTGGATGCCGCCGACCAGCACGGCGGCGGGCGGCGCCGGCATGGACCAGTACATCGGCGGCATCGAGCACGCCATCCTGCACCTCTTGTACGCGCGCTTCTGGACCAAGGTGATGCGCGACATGGGGCTGGTCAAGGTCAGCGAGCCCTTCACCAAGCTGCTGACGCAGGGCATGGTGCTGAACGAGGCCTTCTCGCGCACGCACGAGTCCAGCGGCAAGGACTACTACTGGGCGCACGACCTGGACATCGTCCGCGACGAGCATGCGCACGTGCAGTCCGCGGTGCTGAAGTCGGACGGCAAGCCGGTGGTGTACGAGGGCTGGACGACGATGTCCAAGTCCAAGAACAACGGCGTCGACCCGCAGGCGCTGATCGACCGCTACGGTGCGGACACGGCACGGCTCTTCGTGATGTTCGCGTCGCCACCGGAGCAGACGCTGGAGTGGAACGACGCCGGCGTGGAAGGTGCGCAGCGCTTCCTGAAGCGGCTGTGGTCCTATTGCGCGAAGAACGCGGCCACCCTGAAGGCCGCGGGCGCGATTCCGGCCGCGTTGCCGGCTGAGGCCAAGGCACTGCGCCACGAGGTGCACACCGTGCTGCGCCAGGTCAGCTTCGACTACGAGCGCATGCAGTACAACACCGTCGTCTCCGGCGCGATGAAGCTGCTGAATGCGCTGGAAGGCTTCAAGGGCGATGGCAGCGCGGCCACGCAGGCGGTGCTGCGCGAAGGCACGTCCGTGCTGCTGCGCGCGCTGTACCCGGCCTGCCCGCACATCACGCACGCGCTGTGGGTGGAGCTGGGCCTGGCCGATGAGTTCGGCGACCTGCTGGACGCGCCCTGGCCCGCCGTGGACGAGGCGGCCCTGAAGCTGGACGAGATCGAGTTGGTGCTGCAGATCTCCGGCAAGACGCGCGGCGCGGTGAAGGTGCCGGCCGAGGCCGACAAGGCCGCGATCGAGGCCGCCGCGCTGGCCTCGCCCGAGTTCGCCAAGTTCGGCGAGGGCAAGCCGGCAAAGAAGGTCGTCGTCGTGCCGGGCCGCCTGGTCAACGTCGTCGTCTGATGCGGCGGCGCGCCCTCCTCGCCCTGGCGCCGGCAACGGCGCTGGTTGCCGGCTGCGGCTTCGAGCTGCGCCGCCCGCCCGACCTGCCCTTCGGCCGCCTCGCGCTGGCGGGCTTCGCGCCGCGCTCGCCGCTGGCCGATGAACTCAAGCGCACGCTCGCCCAGACGGTGCAGGTCGTCGAGCAGGTGAACCAGGCCGAGGCGGTGCTGCAGTCGCTGGTCGACCGGCGCGAGAAGAGCGTCACCGCCTCCACCGCCGCCGGCCAGGTGCGCGGCATCCAGCTGCGCGTGCGTTTCGAGTTCCGCCTGGTGACGCCCGGCGGTCGCGAGTACATCCCCGACACCGTGCTGCAGCTGGCGCGCGACATGAGCTACAGCGAGACCTTCGCGCTGGCCAAGGAACAGGAAGAGCAGCAGCTGTACGCGGCGATGCAGACCGACATCGTGCAGTTGCTGATGCGGCGCCTGGCCGAAGTGAAGAAGGGATAGCGCACCATGCAGCTGCGCCCCGACCAACTCGCCGCGCACATCGCCAAGGGGCTGAAGCCCATCTACACCGTGCACGGCGACGAGCCGCTGCTGGCGCAGGAGGCCGGCGACGCGATCCGCGCGGCCGCACGCGCCGGGGGTTATGCCGAGCGCAAGGTGTTCACCGTCAGCGGCGCGCATTTCGACTGGTCGGGCGTGCTGGCCGCGGCGCAGGCGATGAGCCTCTTCGCCGAGCGCCAGCTGATCGAGATCCGCATTCCCGGCGGCAAGCCCGGCAAGGACGGCTCCGAGGCTTTGCAGCGTTATTGCGACGGCCTGTCCGACGACGTGCTGACCATCGTGCACCTGCCGAAGCTGGACCGCCAGCAGCAGCAGAGCGCCTGGTTCACGGCGCTGGACGCGGCGGGCGTGACGGTGCGCGTCGACCCCATCGAACGCCGCGCCCTGCCGCAGTGGATCGCGCAGCGGCTGGCCATGCAAGGCCAGCGCGTGGAAGACGGCGAGGCCGGCCAGCAGACCTTGGCGTTCTTCTCCGACCGCGTCGAGGGCAACCTGCTGGCCGCGCACCAGGAACTGCAGAAACTGGCGCTGCTGTACCCGGCCGGCACGCTGAGCTTCGAGCAGGTCGAATCCGCGGTGCTGAACGTGGCGCGCTACGACGTCTTCAAGCTCGGCGAGGCGGTGCTGGCCGGCCAGACCGCGCGCGTGCTGCGCATGCTCGACGGCCTGCGCGCCGAGGGCGAGGCCGCGGTGCTGGTGCACTGGACCCTGGCCGGCGACATCCTGGCGCTGAAGAACGCGCACGATGCGATGGCGAACGGCAAGCCGCTGCCCATGGCGCTGCGCGAGGCGCGCGTGTGGGGCGTCAAGGAGCGCTTGTTCGAGCGCGTGCTGCCGCTGCTGGCGGGCCACCAGCTGGCGCACCTCGTGGAAGCCGCGAGCATCTGCGACGGCGTGATCAAGGGCCTGAAGCACCCCGCCTGGCCGCTGGAGCCCTGGGATGCGCTGCGCCGCCTGGCGCTGCTGCTGACGCAGGCGGTGGCCGCGCCGCCGCCGCGCAAGGGCCACGCACCGGTGCTGGTGCGGCTGGCACTGGAAGCGCCGTAGCCGCTGCCCCGTCGCGGGCCGCCCACCTCCGCTCGAGGGCCGTGCCCGGCCCATCGCCCAAATGGCCCAAGAACCGAAGGGCGAAGGGGCCAGGGGGAATGCAGGACTGACCTGCTGACGCTCGCGTGGACCGGCGTCGCGGGGCGGACGGCGGCGCAGCCGCCGCGGACTTCAAGGACTCCCAGCCACCGGGCCCCGAACCTTCAGTAGCCTCGGCCGCGCTCGACCAGGTGAGCGATCGGCCGCCCGGCGGCCAGCGCCTCGATGTTCGCGGCGGCCACCGCCGCGGCGCTGCGCAGGTCGGTCTGCGCGGCGGCATGCGGCAGCACGGTGATGCGTGCGTGCGTCCAGAACGGGTGATCGGGGGGCAGCGGCTCGGTGCCGAAGACGTCCAGCACCGCATGCGCCAGGCGGCCGTGGTCCAGCGCCTGCAGCAGGTCCGCCTCCACCACATGCGCCCCGCGCGCCAGGTTCACGATGGACGCGCCGGCGGGCAGCTGCGCGAAGAAGGCCCCATCCAACAGGCCGCGCGTTTCAGGCGTTAGCGGCAGCAGGTTGACGACGATGGCCGACTCGGCCAACGCGGCCGGCAGCGCAGCCGCGCCCGCATGCAGGCGCACGCCGGGTTCCGGCGCCGCGGCCGAACGCGTCCACGCCGCCACCCGGTAGCCCTGCCCCACCAGCCGGCGCGCTGCGGTGCGGCCCATCTGGCCCAGGCCCAGCAGCAGCACGTCCACCTCGTCGGCGCGCGCCTGGGGCAGCACGTGCCAGCGGCGCTCCCGCTGCTGCATGGCATAGCGGAAGAAGCCACGGTGCAGCGACAGGACGGCCCACAGCGCCGTCTCGGCCATGGCCGCGTTCATCGCCGGGTCCACCATGCGCGCGACCGGCACGCCGGCCGGCAGCGTGGGGTCGTCCAGCAAGCGGTCGACACCGGCCCACAGCGACTGGATCAGCCGCAGCGACGGCAGCCCCTGCAGGCTGCCGGGTGGCGGGTTGGCAACGATGGCGGCGTCGATGGCACCCTTCGCGTCGTCGCGCGACAGCAGCAGCGTGTGCGCCGGCAGGGCCGCGCGCAAGGCGGCCACCCAGCCGTCGCGCTCGGCCTCGTCGTCCCAGGTGCCGGCCAGCAGCAGGTTCATCGGGCCGTCCTCTCGAGCAGGACCTGCAGCGCGCGGTCCACGGTGGCGCCGCGCACGGCGGCGCGGTCGCCGGGGAAGACGTGGCGCTCGGCCTGCGGCGCCGCACCGCGCCGGCACCAGGCCAGCCACACCAGGCCCACCGGCTTCTCGGCGCTTCCGCCGCCCGGGCCGGCGATGCCGGTCACCGCCACGGCCCAGTCGGCCCGCGAATGCGCCAGCGCCCCGGCGGCCATCGCCAGCGCCACCGGTTCGCTCACCGCGCCATGCGCGGCGATCAGCGCGGCATCGACGCCCAGCAGCTCGGTTTTCGCCTCGTTGCTGTAGGTCACGAAGCCGCGCTCGAACCAGTCGCTGGAACCGGCCAGGTCGGTGCAGGCCGCGGCGATCAGGCCGCCGGTGCAGCTCTCGGCCGTGGCCAGCCGTTCGCCGCGGCCGCGCAGCACGTCGGCCAGGGAGGACACGCTCACTTCAGACGTCATGACACCCTCCACAGTGCGATGACGAGCAAGGTGCAACCCGCTGCCACCAGGTCGTCGAAGATGATGCCGAAGCCCTGCCGCCAGCCGATGGCCTCGCCTTGCCGCAGCTTGAAGCGCTGGTCGGCCCAGCGCACCGGGCCGGGCTTGGCCGCGTCGAACAGGCGGAACAGGCCGAACGCGATGGCCTGGCCGATCCAGCCGGCCGGCATCACCAGCCACAGCACCAGCCAGAAGGCGATGACCTCGTCCCAGACGATGGCGCCGGGGTCACCGATGCCCAGATCGCGGGCGGTGCGGGTGCAGGCCCACCAGCCGATGGCAAAGCCGGCCAGCAGCACCAGGCCCCAGCCCAGGTCGCCGAGCCACGGGTCCAGCAGCAGGAAGGATGCCCAGGCCCACAGCGTGCCCACGGTGCCCGGCGCCACCGGCGACAGGCCGCTGCCGAAGCCCAGCGCGATCCAGCGCGCCGGGTGGCGCAGCATGAAACCGGCGGTGGCGGCGCGTGCCATGGTGCTGATCACGCGCGGAAGTGGTCGAACCCGCGGCCCACCGGCAGGTCACGGCCGGCCGCGTCTTTCACGCGCAAGCCCGCTTCGGCATCGATGCGGCCGATGCAGGTGGCGCCGACACCGGCGGCCGCGGCGGCGGCGTGCACGCGGTCGGCGGCATGGGCCGGTGCGGTGAACAGCAGCTCGTAGTCGTCACCGCCCGCCAGCGTGCATTCCAGTTGCCAACGCGCATCCTGAGCGGCCAGCACGGCACTGCGTGGCAGCGCGGCGGCCTGCAGGGTGGCACCGACGCCGGAGCGCTTCAGCACGTGGCCGATGTCGCCGGCCAGGCCATCGCTCAGGTCGATGGCGCTGGTCGCCAGGCCGCGCAGCGCCAGGCCCAGCGCCACGCGCGGCTCGGGCTTTTCCATCGCCGCACGCACACGCTCAAAGCCATCGCCCACCAGCGCCAAGTTGCCGCGGAAGACCTCCAGCGCCAGCCGCGCATCGCCGATCCCGCCGCCCACCGGGTGGCTGACCCACACGCCGTCGCCCACGCGCGCGCCATCGCGCCGCAGCGCCTGGCCGGGCGGCACCTCGCCGAAGACGGTGATGCACAGGTTCAGCGGGCCCGCGGTGGTGTCGCCGCCGATCAGCTCGATGCCGTGGCGCTCGGCCAGGTCGTGCAGGCCGCGGGCGAAGCCGTCGAGGAAGGCCTCGTCCGCGCGCGGCAGCGCCATGGCCAGCGTGAAGGCGCGCGGCGTGGCGCCGCAGGCCGCGAGGTCGCTCAGGTTGACCGCCAGCGCCTTGTGCCCGAGGCGATCCGGCGCGACGGTGGAGAGGAAATGCCGGCCCTCGACCAACATGTCGCTGGAGATCGCCAGCTGCTGGCCCGGTGTCGGCGCCCACAGCGCGCAGTCGTCGCCGATGCCCAGCACCGCGTCGCGCGCGGGGCGGTGGAAGTACTTCGCGATGAGGTCGAACTCGCCGAGGGACATCGGCGCATTGTGGCCGAGCGCCCCGGGGCGCCGCTCAAGGGGCGTGTTCGCGCAGCAGGTTCGTCAGCTCGACGGCGGAGCGCACGTTCATCTTCTCGAACATGCGTGCGCGGTGCACTTCCACCGTGCGCACGCTGATGCCCAGCGCGTCGGCGATCAGCTTGTTCGGCAGGCCGTCGCAGACACGGCGCATCACCTCACGCTCTCGCTCGGTCAGCTCGGCGACGGCACGCTCGACCTGCCGCTTCTGGCGCAGCCGGCCAATGGCCTCGCCGCTCAGCTTCAGCGCCTGCTCGATGCGGTCGACCAGCGCGTTGTCCGAGAACGGCTTCTCGACGAAATCGTAGGCGCCCCGCTTCACCGCGGCCACGGCCATCGGCACGTCGCCATGGCCGGTGAGGAAGATGACCGGCAGGCGCTCGATGAGGTTGGCCTCGACCAGGCGTTCGAAGAGCTGCAGGCCGCTCAGGCCCGGCATGCGCACGTCCAGCAGCAGGCAGGACGGCGACTCCGGCCAGCCGCCGCTCAGGTCGCGGGTTTGCAGCCAGGCGTCGAAGGCGTCGCCGCTGGGGAAGCCTTCCGACAGCAGGCGGCGCGAGCGCAGCAGCCAGGCCAGCGCGTCGCGCACGACAGGCTCGTCGTCGACGAGGTACACCACGGGAATGCCGAGGGGGTGGCCGGGCGCGCTGGACATGGTGCCCAGATGTTACCCGGGCCACCCGCGCCGGCGGCGCAGTTGTTTCGCGCTGCTTCAGGCCGCTTCCGCACGCGCCGCCGAAGCCGCCGAGGCGGCCAGCGGCAGCGTGAAGCGGAACACCGTGCCACCGCCCGGCGGCGTCTCGAAGTCGATGGCGCCGCCGTGCTGCTCGATCACCGTGCGGCACAGCGACAGGCCCAGGCCCATGCCCTCCTCGCGCGTCGTGAAGAAGGGCGTGAAGAGCTTCTGCCCCACCTCGGCCGGGATGCCCGGGCCGGCATCCACCACCGAGAACGCGGCCCAGCGGCCCTGCACCACCTGCACGCGCAGCGTGAGGACGCGGCGCTCCAGCGGCGTCGACTCGCCGTCCATCGCCTGCAGCGCGTTGCGCGCCAGGTTCAGCAGCACCTGCTCGACCATCGTGCGGTCGATGCGCAGGCGCGGCACCGGCTGCGCGATGTCCAGCTCGATGCGCGCGCCGCTCTTGCGTGCCTGCAGGCGCACCAGCGGCAGCACCGACTCGATCAGCTGGTCCGCCGCGATCACCTCGTGCGCCTGGTTCCGCCGCCGCACGAAGTCGTGCACGCTCTTGATCACGCGCCCGGCGCGCTCGGCCTGCTCGGCGATGCGCGAGAGACCCTGGCGCAGCATCTGCGGCGTGTCGGGCGCGGGGTCGTCCAGCAGGTTCAGCGATCCGGTCGCATAACTTGCTATCGCAGCGAGTGGCTGATTCAGCTCGTGGCTCAGCAGCGAGGCCATCTCGCCCACGCTGGCCAGGCGCGCCGTGGCCTGCAGGCGTTCCTGCTGCTGGCGCGACAGGTCTTCCACCTTGCGCTGCGCCGACAGGTCCAGCACCGCGCTCATCCAGCCGGTGTGGCGGCCGCTGCGGTCCACCAGCGGCGCCTCGTACACCATCACGGGGAAGCGCTCGCCGTTCTTGCGCACGAACAGGGTTTCGTTGCCCTCGCGCGAGGCCTCGGCGTTGATGCCACGGGCCTGCCGCTCCTGCTGGCGCTTGCGGTACAGCTCCACATGCTCGGGCGGCCAGTACGGCGGCACCTGGGCCTGCTGCAATTCGGCCACCGTGAAGCCCACCATGTGCAGGAAAGCGGGATTGGCGTAGACCAGCCTGCCGGCGCGGTCGCGGGCGCGCAGGCCGGTGATCAGCGAATCCTCCATCGCGCGCCGGAAGGCCAGCGCCTCGGCCAGCGCCTCCTCGGCCGCGGCGCGGCGGCGCGCGTCCCGCACCAGCAGCAGCACCACGGCGAAAAGGCCCAATGACAGGCCCAGCACCAGCGCGATGGCCAGGTTCGGGATCAGGCTGGGCCGGCGCTCGGCCGCATCCACGCGCAGCTGCAGGCTGGTGCCATACAGATCGACCACGCGGTCGGCCACGTAGACGCCGGCGCCGCGCACCGCACCGGCGCGGGCCAGGCGCGTGCCGTCGGCCTCGACGAAGGAGAGCTCGTGGCGCCGCGCGAAATCCGGCTGCCGCAGGTCGTCCAGCAGCGTGGACAACGCGATGCTGGCCACGCCATAGCCCACCAGCTGGCCGGCGTCCTGCAGCGGCACGCAGACGTCGACCACCTCCAGACCCAGGCCCTGGTTCTGCGGCACGAACTGGCTGCGCGAGAACACGGGCGACATGGTGCGTCGCGCGGCCGAGCAGGCCACCTCGGTCTCCAGGTCCATCTCCGAGCGGGGCCAGCGGCTGAACAGCGGTTCGCGGTACGGCGAATCCGCCGCATCGGCGATGCGCAGGCCGCGGTCGCGGCGTTCCACACGCACCATCTCGCGGTGCATGCGCAGCAGTTCCTTGGCCTCGCGCTGCCATTCCTGCGGCTCGGCATGGCGGCGGTGCAAGGCCTGCAGCCCCTGCAGCAGCAGCTGGGCGCGCTGGCGAACTTCGGTGGCGACCAGCGTGGCGGTCTCGTCCGCCCGCTCCTGCGCCCGGTTGGCCTCGTAGTTGACCGTCAGCGCCACCAGCAGGGTCTGCGCCACCAGCATCAGGCCGACCAGCGCCACCCACAGCATCGCCCGGCGCACGCGGCGCGAGGGCGAAAAACTCATGCTGCGTGGCAGGTCGTCCTTCATCGCCTGGCGAGTATTGACGCCCGCCGCATGGCCAGTGCTACGCAGTTTCGCGCATGCGAATGGCCGGCCGCCCAGCCCACACTCCTAGAATCCGTCCCCCCGCCCGTGGAGTGCCCCGACGATGCCCAGCTACGAAGAAAAGCGCGCCGAGCTGCGAAAAGCCGCGCTCGAATACCACGAGTTCCCGACCCCGGGCAAGGTCGCGATCGCGGCCACCAAGTCGATGCTGAACCAGCGCGACCTGGCCTTGGCCTACTCCCCGGGCGTGGCCGCCGCGTGTGAAGAGATCGTCGCGGACCCCGCCAACGCCTTCCGCTACACCTCGCGCGGCAACCTGGTGGCCGTCATCAGCAACGGCACCGCGGTGCTGGGCCTGGGCGACATCGGCCCGCTGGCGTCCAAGCCGGTGATGGAGGGCAAGGGCGTCCTCTTCAAGAAGTTCGCCGGCATCGACGTCTTCGACCTCGAGG
>CBIHPZ010000034.1:0-14455 GCA_966211865.1 uncultured Aquabacterium sp. | reverse complement strand
TCGAAGAGAACATCGCGCGCTTCACCGACGACCAGGAAAAGCTGGTGATCGAGGCGGCGCTGCGCACCGGCATCCACGAAATGGTGCTGCGCATGCCGCGCGGCTACGACACGCCGATGGGCGAGGCCGGCGGCACCTTGTCGGGCGGGCAGCGGCAACGCATCGGCCTGGCGCGGGCGATCTTCGGCAATCCCGCCGTCGTGGTGCTGGACGAGCCGAACGCAAACCTGGATGACGTCGGCGAAGCGGCTCTGATCCAGGCCGTGCGCGACCTGAAGAAGCGCGGCACCACGGTCTTCATGATCGTCCACCAGCAGAGCCTGCTGGCCGTCGCCGACCGCGTCCTCTTCCTGGAGAACGGCCAGGTCGCGCGCTTCGTGCCGCTGGTCGCTCAGAACCAACCCCACGCCAATGCCGGCCAGCCGGCGGCGGCATCCGCGGCCGCTCCGGCCGGCCAGAACCCGATCACGGCCCGCCTGGGCCCGAGCACACCATGAGCAACCCCACTCCTTTGCGCAAGGTTCATCCCGCGCCCGCGGCCGACGTCACCGACGTCGAAGAGGCCGCGCTGAAGAGCGACACCAAGCCGGTGATCCGCCTCGGCTTCTGGGTCCTGATCGTGGGCTTCGGCCTGTTCCTGCTGTGGGCCGCGTTCGCGCCGCTGGACGAAGGCGTCGCGGCGCCGGCCACGGTCTCCATCGAGACGCGGCGCAAGACGATCCAGCACTTTGCCGGCGGCGTGGTGCAGAGCGTGGCCGTCAAGGAAGGCCAGCAGGTCAAGCAGGGCGACCTGCTGATCACGCTGGACGACGCGACGATCCGGGCGAACCACGAAGCCGTGCGGCAGAACTACCTGTCGCAGCGGGCGCTGGAAAGCCGGCTGCTGGCCGAGATTTCCAACGCCGGGGCGATCAAGTTCCACCCCGACTTGCTCGCCGCCAAGGACCCGATCGCGGCGCAGCACATGCTGGTGCAGCAGCAGCTCTTCAACTCGCGCCGTGCGTCGCAGCAGGCCGAGATCGCCGCGGCACGCCAGTCCATCGCCGGCACCGAAGGGCAGATTGCGGGCATGCGCCAGATGCTCGACAGCCGCCGCGCTCAGGCCAGCATCCAGGACCAGCAGGTGAAGAACGTGCGCTCGCTGGCCGAGGACGGCTTCGCGCCACGCAACCAGGCCCTGCAGCTGGAGCAGAACCAGGCCGAACTGCGCACGACCATGGCCGACCTGCAGACCAACATCCAGCGCCAGCAAAGCGCCATCGCCGAGCTGAAGCTGAAGATCGCCCAGCGCGAGCAGGAGTACCTGAAGGAAGTCTCGACCAACCTCGCCGAGGTGCGGCGCGAGGTGCAGGCCAACCAGGAAAAGCTGGTCGCCATCAGCACCGAGCTGGGCCGCATGCAGATCAAGTCCCCGGTTGATGGCCAGGTCATCGGCCTGCAGGTGGCGGGCCAGGGCAGCGTGGTGCAGCCGGGCCAGCACCTGATGGACATCGTGCCGCAGGGCGCCACGCTGCTGCTGGACGTGAAGATCCCGCCGCAGGTCATCGACCGCGTGAAGGTTGGCGAGACGGCCGAGGTGCGCTTCTCCACCTTCGCCGACGCACCGCAGCTGGTGGTGCACGGCAAGATCGTCTCGCTGGCCCAGGACTCCATCAGCGAGCAGGTGGCCGGCGGCGTGCAGACCTACTACCTGGCGCGCGCGGCACTGACGCCCGAGGGCCAGAAGGCGCTCGGTAACCGCACGCTGCAGCCCGGCATGACGGCTGAAGTACTCGTCAAGACCGGCGAGCGTTCGCTGCTGACCTACATGCTGCATCCGCTGATGAAGCGCATCGCCACGGCGATGACGGAGGAATGAGCCCGATGACGCAAAGCACCTTCAAGCGATGGCGCTTCAAGGCGTGCGCCGCTGCGGCCGCGGCCGTGCTGCTGGCCGGCAGCGCGCAGGCCATGAACTTCGCCGAAGCCGTGGCCGCGGCGAAGAGCAACGACGCACCGTACCGCGGCGCGGCCCACGAGCTGGAAGGCGCGCGCCAGAGCGTGCCGATCGCACGCTCGAGCCTGCTGCCGCAGGTGGGGCTGTCGGGTTCCTACACCGACGTGCACGGGACCCGGGGCTTCTACAACGACCTGAGCCAGGAAGTGAAGATCGGCGTCGCCTACACGTCGCCTTACGCGGCGCTGCAGCTGCGCATGCCGCTTTTCAACAGCGAGGGCTGGGCCCGCCTGGACCAGGCGCAGGCGCTGGCTGCCCAGGCCGAGGCGCAGTACCGCGGGCGTGGGCTGGACATGATCGACCGCGTCGGCACCGCCTACCTGCAGGCCCTGCTGGCGGTCGAAACCCTGAGCCTGTCTGAACAGGAGCGCGTGTCCTCCGAAGGCCAGCTCAAGCGCTCCGGCGAGCGCTTCAAGCGCGGTGAAGGCACGCGCACCGAAGAGGCGCTGGCGCAGGCCAACTTCGATGTGGCGCGGGTCAAGGTGTTCGAGTCGAAGGACCAGCTCGAAGTCGCCAAGCGCGCCCTCCAGCGCATCACCGGGCGCGAGACGGCCGAGCTGAACGCCATCTCGCCCGAGTTCCTGCCCGACGAAACCGGCCACGGCACGCTGTTCGAATGGCTCGAAACCGCCGTTCGCAACAGCCCGACCCTGCAGGCCAAGCAGCAGGCGGTGGTGGCCGCGCAGTTCAACGTCAAGCGCCAGTCCGCCGGGCACCTGCCGCGGGTTGACCTCGTGGCCAGCGTGGCGCGCAGCGAAAACGATTCGATCACCAACCTGAACCAGAACTCGGTGCTGAAGTCGGTGGGCGTGCAGGTCAACGTGCCGCTCTACAGCGGCGGCGGCGTCACCGCCAGCGTCAAGCAGGCGGTGGCCGAACAAGCGCGTGCCGAAGAGGACCTGCGCAACGAGCGCGAAAGCGTCGAAGCGCTGGTCCAGCGCAACTACCTGCTGGTGGCCAACGGGGCAGCGCGCGTGCGCGCCTATCGTCAAGCGGCGGAGTCCAGCCAGGTGGCCTACACCGGCGCCGTGCGCGCCCAGGAAGCCGGCATGGGCACCACGGCCGACGTGCTGGATGCGCAGACGCGGCTCTACACCGCGCGCCGCGACCTGGCTTTTGCACGTTATGACTACCTGCTGGCGCGGCTGCGGCTGAAGGTCAATGCCGGCCTGCCCCTGGACGAGGTGACCAGCGACATCGACCGGCTGCTGCCGGTGCGCGTCACCACGGCGTCGAAACAGCCTTGAGCCCCATTGCCATGAACCACTCGCTTCTTCTTCGTTCCGCCGCACTGGCGGCCCTGGCCGGGCTGGCCTCGTGCGGCGGCGGCAGCGATTCCGACGCACCCGCGGTGTCCAACATGCGGGCTTCGCCGGCGATGTTTGGGCGGAACACCACCGTCACCGTGCAAGGCTCCAACCTGAAGGGCGTGACGGCCACCATCGAACCCGGCTGTCCGTCCATGACCCGCGGGGCCGGGGGCACGGACACCTCGCAAAGCTTCAGCTGCCGCATTTCCTGGCTGGGCGACATGCGGGTGCGCGTGCGCCGCGAAACCGGCGGCGAGGTGCTGGGCGAGCTGCGCCTGGACATTCCGCTGCCCGAGGTGACCTTCAACGCCGCGCAGGGTTCGAACACCGGCACCTTCACCGTGCAGCTGCAGCCGGAGAAGACGCCCGGCACGGTGGACAACTTCCTGGCCTACGTCAACCAGGCGACCGGCTGCTTCTATCGCGACACGCTGTTCCATCGGGTCGACACCACGCAGGGCGTGGTGCAGGCCGGTGGCTACACGACCAACCTGACGACCAAGGAAGGCAAGCTGCCGCCGATCGCGCTGGAGACGAACCGCGGCTTGTCCAACCTGCGCGGCACGATTGGCATGGCGCGCAGTTCCAATCCCAATTCGGCGACCTCGGAGTTCTACATCAACATGCGCGACAACAAGGGCTTGGACTACGTCAGCGACAGCCAGCCGGGTTATGCCGTCTTCGGTGTCGTGGTCAGCGGCATGGAGGACCTGGACCGGCTCTACGCCGTCCCCACCACGCAGAAGGGACAGTTCACCACCGCCCCGGTGACCGAAGTCAAGATCACGGGCTGCGGCCAGACCAAGTGATGCAGCGCCGGGTCTTCTTCCGCTGCGGCGGGCGCTGAGCCATGCGCCGCCGTCTTGCAATGCTGCCCCTCGCCTGGCCCCTGGCCCGGCGCGACATCGCCGCGCGCTACCGCGGCAGCGTGGCCGGCGTGGGTTGGGCCCTGCTCGCCCCGCTGGCCATGGTGGCCATCTACGCCTCCGTCTTCCAGGGCGTGTTCAAGGCGCGGTGGGCCGGCAGCTCGGAAGCCGCCGGCGGGTTCGACTACGCGGCCCGGCTCTTCGTGGGCCTCACGGTCTTCAGCGCGGTGGCCGAGGTGGCGACCCGTGCCACCCGGCTGATGCAAGACAACGCCAACCTGGTGAAGCGGGTGGTGTTCCCGCTGGAGCTGCTGTGCGTGGCGCTGGTGATGCAGGTGGCGGTGCACACGGCGCTGCAGATGCTGGTGGTCGCCGTGCTGCTGATCGCCACGGGCGCGGGGCCGCAGTGGTCGTGGCTGTGGCTGCCGCTGGCCTGGGCCTGGTCCATTGCGCTGCAGCTGGCGCTGGCGCTCGGCCTGGCGGCGCTGGGTTGCTACCTGCGCGACCTGCAGCAGGTGGTGCCCCTGGCGATGTCCGGCCTGATGTTCCTGTCGCCCGTGTTCTACCCGCACGCGGCGGCGCCGCAGGTGCTGCAGGCCCTGCTGCAGTTCAACCCGGTGACGGCGCCCATCGAACTCACGCGCGCCGCCTGGTTCGGTGACGCGGTCAACTGGTCGCCGGTGCTGTTGTCGTTGGCCGGATTGCTCCTCGCGTTGCCGCTGGCGCACCTGCTGTTCCGGCGGCTGCGGCCCGGTTTCGCCGACCTGGTGTGATGCCATGAACGACCAACCGGTGATCGAGCTGACGCGGGTCAGCAAGAGCTATTCGCTGGAACAACGGCCGCTGCGGCGACTGTGGCAGCAGCTGCGCGGCCAGGGGCCCACCGGCCACGTGCACCACGCGCTGCACGACGTCGACCTGGTGGTGCGCCGCGGCGAGTCGGTGGGCATCATCGGCCGCAACGGCGCCGGCAAGTCGACACTGCTGCAGGTGATCTGCGGCGTGCTGCAACCCAGCCGCGGCACGCGCCGCGTCGATGGGCGCATTGCCGCGCTGCTGGAGCTGGGTGCCGGCTTCAACCCCGAGCTCACCGGCCGCGAGAACGTGCGGCTGAACGGCCCGCTGCTGGGCTTGGCGCCGGCGCTGATGGAGCGTCGCCTGGACGAGATCGTCGACTTCGCCGGCATCGGCGAGTACATCGACCAGCCGGTGCGCAGCTACTCCAGCGGCATGTTCGTGCGCCTGGCGTTCTCGATGGCCACCAGCGTCGAGCCCGACATCCTCGTGATCGACGAGGCGCTGTCGGTCGGCGACGGCGTGTTCGCGCGCAAGTCCTTCGAGCGCATCATGAACCTCAAGGACCGCGGCGCGACCATCCTCTTCTGCTCGCACTCGCTGTTCCAGGTGGAGCAGCTGTGCACCCGCGCCATCTGGCTGCACGACGGTCGCGTGCAGTTCGACGGCCTGTCGCACCAGGCGGCCGTGGAGTACGGTGCCTGGGAAGCGCGCCATGGCGACGGCGCATCGGAAGGGCCCGTGTCCAGCCGCTTCGACAGTGCTTCCGCCTCGCTGCTGGACGTGCGCCTCGTCAATGCACCGCCGGACGGCATCTATCGCAGCGGCATCGATTCGTTGGAATTGGCCGTGCACTTGAAGAGCGATCCCGACATTGCCTGTCCCACGCTGGGCGTGGTGCTGCACACAGCCGATGGTCGGGCCCTGAGCAGTGCCGCCAACTGGCTGGACGACGCGCCGCTGCGGCGCCAGCCGTCGGGCGAAGCGCATGCCCGCCTCCGGTTTCCCAAGCTGCCGCTGCTGAAGGGGCGCTACACGCTCTCGGTCTTCGTGCTGTGTGATCGTTCGATCACCATCTACTCGGCCGCTGAGCATGTGCTCGACTTCGAGGTCAGCCAGCAGGGCGCCATGCAGGGCCTGGTGATGTTGCCGCGGACCTGGGAGGCGGGCATGTCCGAGGCAGGAGTCTCGGAGGCGGGAGCGTCGGCATGAGTCCGCCCGCTGCCTCGGCGATCCCGCTGAACGTCCTGGCCCGTCTGCTGGAACTGCGCCACGCAAAGACCGACGACCTGCACTTCGGCCTGTTCCTGTCCGCCGACGAACCGGTCGAGCTGGCGCAGCGGCGGGCCAGTGAACTGCTGGGCGATGCGCTGCCGCAGCCCGGCCGCCTGCTGGCGGTCGGTGTTGGTTCGGGTGCCACGCTGGCGCGGCTGAAGGAAGCGGGGTTCGAGGCCACCGGCATCTCGCCGGACCGAGGCCAGGTCGAGGTTGCCCGTGCACGCCATGGCGACGCCCTCTGCGTGGAGCAGGCCCGCCTGGCGGACTTCGACCGCGACGCTGGCCGCTGGCAGGCCTTGCTCTTCCATGAGAGCGCCCAGGACCTGAGGCCCGTCGCCCTCTTCGAAGCGGCCGAGCGCCTGCTGCACGACGGGCCCTCCACGCTGCTGGTGATGGGCGAGTTCGCACTCGATCGGCGGGACGACACGCACCGCGGCCTGCACGCGCTCGGATCCTTCTGCGCCCTGGCGGAGCGCCAAGGCTGGGGCCTGACGAAGCGGATGGACTTGTCGCAGCAGGCCCGACCCATGCTCGACTGGCTGTCGGCCGCCCTCGACGAACACGGTGCCCGGCTGATGTCGGACCTGCGCGTCACGCGTGAACAACTGGCGGCAATGGCCGCGTCATTGAAGCGGCATCAGCGCTTCTACGACGAAGGCGTCTACGGCTATGCCTTGTTGCGCTTCGATCGGTCGGCCAAGCCGGAGCACCGCCTCGTGGAGACCGGCCCAGCTCACGCCCCTGCGATGCGGCAGCTGTTCGCCGACGTCTTCCAGCACGAGATGACGCCCGAGCATTGGCAGTGGAAATACGGCGATGGCCGTGGCTACGGCGTGGCGGTGCTGCGGGGCGACCGCATGATCGCGTACTACGGCGGCGTGACGCGCGCCGTGCTGTGCCGCGGCGAGCCCGTTCTGGCGAGCCAGAGCTGCGACGTGATGGTCGACCGGCGCGCGGTGTCCGGGCTGGCGCGACTGGGGCCGATGGCGCAGGTCGGTGCGACCTACATCGAGACGCAACTGGGCTGGGGGCAGCCGCACCGCATCGGTTTCGGCTTTCCGAACGACCGGCACTTCGGCGTGGCCCGGCGGCTGGGCCTGTATGCCGCCGTCGATACCGTGACGCGCGCCTCGTGGTCGCCCTTGTCGGGTCGCCCAGGCCGCGAGGTGGCCGAGGAAGTGCAGGCGGCCGACCTGCTGCCCGGCGGCCGGTATCGAGCGCCGATGAATGGCCTGTGGCGCCAGATGGCCGAATCGCTGCGCGACGCCGTCGTTGGCGTGCGCGACGCGGACTGGCTGCATCACCGCTACTTTGCGCGGCCGGGTGTCTCCTACGAGGCCTTCTACCTGCGCCGCCGCTGGACCCGGCGCCCGGTCGGCGCCGTGGTGCTGCGCCGCCATGACGCGCACCTTGAAGTGCTCGACCTGATCGGTCCGCCTTCCGCCTTTGCCACCTTGATCGCATTCGCCCGCCAGCGCGCCGCCGACCTGGGCCTGAAGCGCATCGACTGCTGGATCACCGTGTCGCACCTGCACCTGCTCTCGGCCATCGACCCGGCGGCCTTCAGCGCGACGCCGCTGCACATCGTCGTGCCGACCAACGTCCACACCCCCGGGCCCGTCGATGAGCTGAAGGACCGCTGGTTCCTTCTGGCCGGTGACGCCGATTTCACCTGACGCTCAACATACGCGGCCATGTCAGCTCCTTCCAGCAGGTCCGACCCGCCCCCGATGCCGGCCTGGCAACCGCGTGCCGAGCCGGAGCTGGTGCCGTACGCTGCCGTGTCGACGCTGGACATCCGCTCGCTGCTGGTGCTGGCCCCGCACCCGGACGACGAGGTGTTCGGCTGTGGTGGCCTGCTGGCGCTGGCAGCCTGCCAAGGCGTTTCGGTGCATGTCGTCGTGGTCAGCGACGGTGGTGCCGGCGGCGACGCGGCCGTGCGTGAGCAGGAATGCAAAGACGCGGCGCAGGTGCTGGGCTACCTCGCCCATGCGGGAAGCTCGTTGCGCTTCTGGCGCCGGCCCGACCGCGGCGTCGTCCCCGACGCCGAGCTGGTGCAGCGCGTGCGTGCGCTGTGCCTGGAGACCGGTGCGGACTGGTTGCTCGCCCCGTCGCCGTTCGAAGTCCACCCCGACCACCTGGCGGTGTGCCAGGCCGCGACCGAAGCCGTCGCCGGAACCGCCGCGCGGCTGGTGTACTACGAGGTGGGCCAGGCGCTGATGGCCAACCTGATGGTCGACGCGACGGCGGTGATGCCACGCAAGCAGGCCGCGATGCGTGCATTCGGCTCGCAGTTGGCGCAGCAGGACTATGGCGAGCACGTCACCGCGCTGAACCGCTACCGCTCCTACACGCTCGGGCCGGCGGTGACGCATGCCGAGGCCTACTGGCTCGTTCCCCCCCATGCAACCCTGAAGGAGGTCCTCGAGGATGCCGGCCGGCAACTCGAGCGCCGATTTCGCGGCGGATGAGGGTGCTTGGGCCGACCTGCGGCGGCGAGTCGAGGCCTTGACCGCTGAGCGCGACCGCCTGGACGCTGATTTGGCGGTACAGCGCGCGGAGGTGGCGGCACTCGCGGCGCAGCGCGATGAGCACCTGCGGCAGAGCGCCGGCCTGGAGTCGCGCCTTGCGGCTCTCTACGCCTCCACCTCGTGGCGACTCACCCGCCCGCTGCGGCTGCTGGGCCGCGCGCTGGCGAGGCTGCGGTCTGGTGGTGCGTCGCCGCCGCGGCGAAAGGGTTCTTGACGCGTCTGAACCGGACCCGCGACAGCGCCGCTGCAACCAGGCGCGCGGATTCGCAAGAGGGGCCTCAGCTTCCGGCGGCGTGGCGGCCGACGGCGGGCCCGTCCGCCTCGCGCCGCACCGCGCCAGCGAGGCCGGCCACCAGCAACAGCGGCAGCGCGAACTTCGCGTCGCGCAGCACCACGTTGAAGAGCCCGGTCCAGGCGATGGCGGTCCAGGCCATCAACGCGGCCAGCCCCGCATCACCGGAACGCCAGGCGCGCCGCAGGTGGCCGATCAGCACCCAGCCCAGCAGCACGATGCCGATGGCGCCGAGCTGCGACAGCACCAGCAGGTACTCGTCGTGCGGCGTGGTGTGGATGGAGATCAGCAGGCCGGGCTGCACGCGGCGGCGCCATTCCACCAGCCAGCTGCCGACGCCGTTGCCGGCGATCGGTGCGGCGCGGGCCATGTCCAGCGTGTGCTCCGCCAGCCGCAGGCGCATGCCCCAGCTGGTCGCGGCCGCGTCGGTTGACTGATAGGTCTGCATCTCGCGCAGGCCTTCGTCGATGCGGCCGCGCACCCCCGGCGCCCATTGCCAGGCCGCGACAGACAGCCCCGCCACCAGCGCCAGCACGGCCAGCGCGCGGCCGGGGTGGCGCTTGTGCTGGTGCGCCAGACCCAGCACGGCCAGCAGCACCGGCAGCGCCACCATGCCCGTGCGGCGGTCCTGCAGCGCCAGGCCCAGCACCGCCAGCGTGGCCACGGCCACCCAGCCCCAGCGCTCACGCGGGCCGCGGCTGCTGCGCAGGGCTTCGACCAGGGCCACGGCCGCGCCCAGCGCCAGCACCAGCGAGGTGACGATGCGCTGGTTGCCCTCGGCCTCCACCGTGCTGTGCCACAGCAGGCCGCCGGGCAGGAGGTGGTAATGTTCAAAGACGATGGCCGTGCCGACCACGGCCGAGGCCAGCGCGAAATGCCGGAGCGCCTGCCTTGCAAAGGCGGGAGAGCAGCCCAGGGAGATCACGGGAGCCAGCATCAGCAGGCTGTAGATCCCGAGCTGCCCGGCGATGTTTCGCGCGCTGCCGCTGGACCACAGGGCCGACACCACCGTGAAGCCATAGAACGCCGCCACGGCCCGGAAGCCCGGCTCCCGCAGCAGCTGCGGCAGCGTGCCGCTGCGCTGCAGCGCAACCAGTGCCGCCAGGCCGCAGCCGACGTAGCCCAGGTACTTGCCGCCGATCGGCAGGAAGGCCGTCCAGGCGCAGGCCAGCGCCAGCAGCCACAGCGGCCAGGAGAGCCGCGCAGGGTTCTCTTGTTGTGCGGCGGTCACGCCAGCCTCCGTGACAACAAGCCGGTGCAGGCGCCGCGCAGCAGCGCCACCAGTTTGGGTCCGCGCTCCGGCTCGGCCATCACGATGCCCACCGCCTCGTAGGCGAGCCGGGCCATGCACAAGGCGCTGAAAGAGGGTTCGCGCCACAGGCTGCGCCGCGCCAGCCACGCGGTGTTGCGCCCGATCAGGTAACGGCGGGCGGGCGGATGCCCGCCGGCCTGCATCTCGACGCCGAAGAGCCGGAAGCGCCGGCGTTCGCCGATGGCATGGCGGAATTCATGCGAGCCGTGCAGCCACAGGGCCAGGCCGGCGCGTCGCGCGCGCAGGCAGAACTCCGTGTCCACGTGGTCGATGCGCAGGCCTTCGTCGAAGGGCCCCAGCTGCTGCAGCGCGGTGCAGCGCCACACCGACATCGAGTTGATCAGGAAGCTGACCGGCCGCAGGCCTTCGAACTGCCGGGGCAGGCCATGCCAGCGCCAGCGCGACAGCAGCATGTGCTTGCCGCGCAGGCCCGTGGCGCGGTCGCAGTAGGCCGGGGCCACGGCCGCCGTGCCGCGGTCGGCCAGCTTGGCCTGCACGTCGGGGTCGGCCAGGAAGCGGTCGAGCACGGCCGCGTCC
Source organism: uncultured Aquabacterium sp. (assembly GCA_966211865.1). Taxonomy (GTDB): domain Bacteria; phylum Pseudomonadota; class Gammaproteobacteria; order Burkholderiales; family Burkholderiaceae_C; genus Pseudaquabacterium. The sequence goes on along the minus strand of CBIHPZ010000034.1, from coordinate 3,538 downwards.
GAATCCTGGTCGACGAAGACCAGCTGTTCCACGGCCGGCGCCAGCCGCGCCAGCGCCTCGCGGGCCCGGTTGTAGGCCCCGGCCAGGCCGCCCCGGTTGGCGTTGTGGATGAGGTGCCGTGCGGCGCGTGCGGGCAGTGCGGCCACGGCCGGGTGACCTTGAATGCTGTTGTCCACGACGACCACATGGCCGACCGATGCGCTCAGGCGTTCGATGAGCGGGCGCGGGTCGGTGTCGGGATGGAAGACGACCAGCACGGCGGCGGTCGCCTGCGCCACCGGGTTCCCAGGCTGACGCGGCATGGCGGCGTTCCCGGGTTCCGGCGCGGGTTGACCGGCTTCCGCCGGCCAGGAAGCGCTCACAAGCGGTTGATCAGTGCGGCCAGCGTGATGCCGAGGTTGCCAAGCTTGGTCTGGCGGTGGATGCCGGTGCGCTTCAGGCCCAGCAGCCGCGCGCCGAGCCAGCGGCGGCGGGCGCGCATGAAGTCGTCCAGCACCTGCTGGTTCTCCGGCGTCATCAGGTGGCGCACGCGCTGCAGGGCGGCCAGGTTGGCATCCACCCAGCCACGGAAGCGGCCTTGCACCAGCAGCTTGGCCCGCCGCACCTGCGCCATCGGGCTGATGTTCGAGCCGAACTGGTTGCTGGCGTGCTGGCGGTAGCGCACGGTGGGGTAGACGTCGTAGTGCACCTTGCCGCCGCAGCTGCTGACGAGCATGTAGGCCCACCAGTCGTGCGTCACGGCCTCGACGTTCTCGCCGGCGGCGCGCAGCAATTCGCGCGCGGCGCGGTTGAACACCATGGTGTTGCCGCCGGCGATGCTCTGCACCAGCGCGTTGCGGAAGCTGGGCGGCCGTTCGAACAGCGGCGAATAGCCGATGTGCTGGTTGCGCGCGTCCACCAGCAGCGTGCGTGATCCGTACAGCGCAGGCACGTCGGCGGGGATGGTCTTCAGCCAGTTCACCGCGCGCTCGAGCTTGTCGGCTTCCCAGATGTCGTCCTGGTCGGCGTAGGCGAAGTAGTCGGCCTCGATGTCGGCGCGGCAGGTGAGGGAGAGGAAGTTGGCGGTGGACCCTTCGGCAGGACCCGCGTGGATCGAGATGCGGTCCTCGCCCCAGTGCGACTGGTAGTACTCGAGGATGGCGTGGGTGTAGTCGTCAGACCCGTCGTCGGAAGCCCAGATGGCCCAGGCCGGGTGCGTCTGCGTGGCGATCGAATTGAGCTGCTCGGCCAGGAAGTGCTGCGCCTGCATCGTGCACATGAGCACGGCGACCTTCGGCGTGGAAGGGTGCGGACGATGCAACAGGGACTTCAGCGACACCAGAGGGATGACGCGCCTGAACTCCTCCCACTGGGACAGCAGTTCCGCGACGGTTGACCGTCGCTGGGCGGCTCCTCGGTTGCTGCTGGGCGCGGCTTGCCGCGGCTGTTCTTGTATCCGAGCCATCGGCGGAGTTTAGCCCAGTCCGTGCGCTAACTCACGGGCCTGTGCGGCAAGTGATTGATTTCGCTCGCAATTTGACGATTCGACACGACACTTGCAAGCTTGTGTCCGCAGTTGGAGGGCCGGCCCGCGCGCCCGACGAAGCGCCACGGAGACGCCGCCGTGCAGCCGCAGACCGCTGGCCGCGCAAACGGCCGATCGGGCAATCTTGGGCAACCGCGGCGTTCCCGTCAGCAAGGGATCAGCTTGAACTCCACGCGGCGGTCCAGCGCATCGCTGGCATCGTCGCGGCCATTGCCCACCAGCGTCTCGCGCGAACCCACGCCGTTGGCGATCAGGCGCTTCTTCAACGGTGGCGAGGCTTGTTCCATCTGGCTGCGCACGTTGTCGGCGCGCAACTGCGACAGGCGCTCGTTGATCGGCTCGGGCCCGGTCGGGCTGGTGTGGCCCACCACCTCCATGCAGCTCTGCCGCTTCGCGGCATGCGACGACAGCTCCGCCAGCCACAGCTTGTAGGGGGTGGCCGCCGGGCCGGTTTCGCTGCTGAGGATCGCCGCGCCCGGCCGGAACACGAACTTGACGCCCAGCCGCTTCGCGTCGAGGCCCTGGTCCACCAGTTGTCCGAAGGCCTTCATCGCCGCGTCGCGCCGGCCCAGGCGCCAGTTCGTCAGGTACAGGCCGCTGAAGACGCGCTGTTGCTGCCCCTCGGGCGAGCGCAGCACCGCCTCGTACAGGTTCAGCGCCTCGCGGTACTTGCCGGCGCTGTACGCGTCCATCGCCTCGCTGATCATCGACGCCGCGACGATGCGGTCCACGTACATCGGGTGGATGGGGTCGCCCGCGCGGGTGCCCTGGCAGGTGCGGATGTAGCCGGTGGTGCTGTTGTCTTCCGCCCAGGTCGGCGCGTCCTTGAAGTGGGCGAGCGGCGTCGGGTCGACGCCATCCGTGCGGGCGAACGCCAGGCCCTTGCTGACCAGCTTGCCGGTCTTCAGGTCCGCCAGCGCCAGGCAGATGCGGTAGGCCTCGCGCGCGCCTTCCGTCTTGCGCTCCTTGTTGACGCCGGTGAAGGTGCCGACGAGCACCAGCGGGCTCTTCTGCACGTTGCCGGCGGTGAAGGGCTGGACTTCGTACTGCGGATAGCGTTCCTTGATCAGCGAGACGATGCGCGTGCCCATGGCCTGCGTGGCCTTGGACTGGGCGCCGGTGACGCCATCGATCAGCGGGTCGATGACGAGCCGGAACTTGCCGTCCGGCGGGGTGGCTGGCAGTTGGGCGCGGCCGAGCAGGGTGTTGGCGGCGCGGAGCACCGCTTCGTCGAAGGGCAGGATGGGTGGCGGGGCGGCCGCGGGGGCCGCCGGTGCGGCGGCGGGCGCAGGTGCCGGGGGCGCGGCCGAAGGTGGCTGTGGCGCCGGGGCCGGCGCGGCCGCGACCGGTGGCGGCGCAGGTTCGGAGGGCGGCGGCGCAGCGCAGGCCGCGAACAGCAGGGCGAGGGCACCCGGCAGGGCGGTGCGCCACAGGCGGGCCCGTGCGAGGCGCGCGGCTGCCGATGGACGGGAGCTTGGATGCTGACGGGGCTTCATCGCTTGCACTCCTTCTGGAACACCTCGAGGTGCTCTGGTGGCAGGGGCTCTCCCAGCTGCAGCCGCTGCGTCAGTTCGGCGCAGCGGGCGGCCGAGCCGCGCGCGGCACCGGCCGGCCGGCGATCGGCCACTTTACTCCCCGCTTCCGCCTCCGCGGCACCGATGGGACGCAGCGCGCCGCTGTCGCCGGGACGTGGGGTGGTGGGCTTGGTGCGGGCGGTGGTGACGGACGCGCCCGCGCCGGCGCCGGGGGCGGTCGGCACGGTGGCCGAGGCAGGCGGCTGGGGCCGGGCCTCCACCGTGCGCGGCGCGACTGGCGCTGGCACGGCGGCTGGTGATGACAGTGGGACAGGGACGTCGGTTTTGTGCGTTAGCGGCGTGGAGGCTGGTGGGACGCTGTTTTTAGGAGTTATGGCCGAAGATGCCGCAGGCGGGGGCGTCTGGACGACGGCCTTCTGCTGCCCGGGGCGCCATACGAGCAATGCCACCGGCAGCGTCGCCACGGCCGCCAGCCCGG
>CBIHPZ010000033.1:0-14780 GCA_966211865.1 uncultured Aquabacterium sp. | reverse complement strand
CGACATCCTTCCTGCCCCGGAGTGACGCACGTCACACGCCGCACCCGCCCCGCTGCCCACAATCGGCGCGCTCAGGCCAGCCGCTCTGGTGGCCGCGTCTTTTGAAGGGGAGAGAACATGAGAACACGCATCGCCCTCAGTGCGGTGGTGGCCCTGGCGGTGCTGGCATGCGGGCTTGCCGCCTGCTCGGATGACGGCAGCTCGGGAAACGGTGGCGCCGATGCGCCAAGAGAACAACCGGGCGTGCTGCGCACCCTCAGCGCCTGGGCCGGCTCGCCGGATGCCGGCGGCTGGGGCGACAGCGACGGCACCGGAAGTGAAGCGCGGTTCGCTCCATTGGGCCCCGTGGTGGTGGCCGCCGATGACAGTGTCTGGGTCGGCGACGGCAGGATCCGTCGCATCGATTCGGACGCGCGGGTCACCACGGTGCTGAACCTCGGCATGGATACCGTCCTCGACATCGACGCCGGAGGCCATCGCCTGCAAGTCGCTTATCCCGGCGCGATGGTGGCCGCACCGTCTGGTGGCGTCTTCGTGGCCATGGAGCGCGCAGGCAAGACGCCCGGCGGATTTCCGATGCGCGATGGATCCTGGGCCGTGCTGCACATCACTGCGGGCGCGGCGCCGCGGCTGGTTGCGCTGCCGCCTGAGGCGGAAGCTTCGACCCTCACGGCTTCGGCACTCTCCATCGACAGTCAGGGCCGGCTCTACATCGCCACCGAATGCGCCATCTGGCGCTCGGATGCGGAGGTGCCAGGCAGCACCGGTCCACGTGGCGTGCAGAAGCTGTACGCGAACGACTCAGCCGGGCCGGGAATCGCGTGCACCGCGTATTCGCGCCAAGGCATCACGCGCCTGGCGCTCGATGCCAATGACCGCGTGCTGTTCACGTTGCGCCAGGGCGACGTGAAGCGCCTGGAAGCCGATGCGCGGGTCACCACGCTGGGGCAGACGTCGACGGGACCGGGCTGCGGCATGGCCGTCGACCCGCGTGGCGGAATCCTGTTGACCGGCAGCACGACGGCCCTGATGCGGATGGACGACGCGGGCCGCGAGTCCGTGGTGGCGGGGATGCCGGACCAACCGGGGGCGGTTGATGGCGATGCGGGGGCTGCCCGCTTCGCTGGCCTGTGCGGCGTCGCCATCGACCGGCAAGGGCGCATCGTGCTGGCTGACAGTGGCAACTACACCGTCCGCCGCATTGAGTTGGATGGCGGCGTCGTCACCCTCGCGGGCCGGCCGTTTCAGTGGGGATACGCGGACGGCTGGGGCAAGGACGCTCTTTTCAGCCGCAATTTCAAGATCGGTCCTGGCGTTGGCGGCAGCGTTCTGGTGGCGGACATCGAGAACACGGCCATTCGAGAGGTTGATGCCGCTGGGCGCGTCAGTACGCTGGCCGGGTGGCCCAGGCCCGACAACTACCTGCCGGGGCCGGACGGTCCCATTGCCTCGACGTTCTTCAGGTGGCCCAGCAACGCACTGAGGGCAGGTGACGGCAGCGTGTGGGTGGCCGACAGCGAGAGGGTCCGCCGTTGGGGAGCGGACGGCAACATCCGCACGGTCGCGATCTCCGACTCGGCCTGGCCGGCTGCGCTGGCACTCGACCGGTCCGGCGACGTCATCGTCGCGCTGAGCAGTTCCCTCGACTTCTGGGGGCCGCCGCCGGCCGGCGCCCACTATTTGCAGCGCCATTCGATACGCAATCCGCAGGCCGCGCCCGAGCACTTGGCCCTCCTGCCCGACGCCGCTGCCCTGCAAGCAGGCGCCGCCCGGGTGGACGGCCTGTGCGCACTGCCGGACGGCAGCTTCGCCTTCACGCAGGCCCATGCCGTGCTGCGGCGCGCGGCCGACGGCACGACGACCGTACTGGCCGGCACACCGCACGCGATTGGCACCCAGGACGGCCCGGGACCGACTGCGCGCTTCTTCGGTCCCGCCGGGCTGGCCTGCGACGAGAGTGGAGGCATCTACGTGGCCGACGCGGGCAACCACACCGTGCGCTACATCGACGCACAGCGCAACGTGCGCACCGTGCTGGGCACGCCGGGCCGGCCGGGCCATCGCGTGGACTCCGTGCCGGGTGAACTGGACCGCCCGCGCTCGCTCGTGCTGGTCCCCGGCGGGCTGGTGGTCGCCACTGGCCAGGGGCTGGTGCGCGCCGGGTTTTGATCGCGTGTCCGGCTGCAGGCCGCGCTCAGATGCTCGACGTCGAGCAGGGAAATCCACAGGCCCTTTCTGCAGGCGCGGGGCGGCATGCCATTGCACCCGTCTTGCGCGGCACTGGCACGCGAGCCTGAACGGAGTCGTCAACGGCATGCACCGTGCAGCGCCCAGGCGCCGCCGCATCCGGCACCTCTGTCACTGCCCCTCCGCCATCAGCAATTCACTGATCTTCCGCACATAAGCCTGCGTCTCCGGATACGGCGGCACGCGCATGCCGTGCTTCATCACCGCACCCTCACCCGCGTTGTACGCGGCCAGCACCAGGTCCAGGCGGCCGTTGAACATGTTGCCCAGCAGGCGCAGGTAGCGCACGCCCAGTTCGATGTTCAGCGCGGGGTCGAACAGGTTGGACGCCGGTGCGGCGCCCAGGCGCACGGCGGTGGCGGGCATCAGCTGCATCAGGCCCAGCGCGCCCTTGGGCGAGCGCGCCTGCGGGTCGTAGGCCGATTCCACCTGGATCACCGCCTGCACGATGCGGGCGTCGATCTCGTGGCGCTGCGCCGCGGACTCGACGATGCGGGCCAGCGTGGGCGACAGCATCGGCAGGCCGGCCTGGGCGCGCCCGGGCAGGCGCAGGCCGCCGTCGGCGTCGGGGCGCCGCACGATGATCACGACGTCGGGGCTGTTGGTGGGGGCGGCGTTGTCCTGCTCGGGTGCTGACACCTGGATGGCCTGGCATTCGGCCAGCAGGGCGGCGAAGCGGGGCAAAGGGTTGTCCTCGAAGCGGTGCGTGCTGCCGTCCAGTGCGCGGCATTCATAACGCAGCGCTGCAGCGGCCGACGGCACCAGCGCGGCGCAGGCCAGGCCGATGACCCACGGCATCAGGGCGCGCGGCAGCGGGCCCCATCGCCGCAGGGTGCGCTGACGGCCCCATCGCAGCAAAGTGCGCTGCCGGCCGCAGGGCAGCCAGGTGCGCTGCCGGCCGCAGGGCAGCAGGGCGCCGGGCTTCACAGGGCCCCCAGGCGCTGCAGCACGGGCGCTTCGCGGCACAGGAAGCGGGCGGAGCCTTCCAGCAGGCGTTCGGGCGGGGCGCTGGCGGCTTGCGCCTGCATGTCGCGCACCATGGCCTCGGGCTCGTAGACGCCGCGCCGCAGCGCGCTCATCTGCATCATGGCCAGCCGGGTCCAGCCGGTGGCCTGGCCGGTCAGGCTGCTGGCGATGTGGTGCAGGCCGTCGGCGGTGCCGCGGGCCAGGGCCACGGCGTTGAAGCGGTTCACGCCCGGCTGCGCGGCCTGCTGCAGGTGGGCCGGCAGGCCGGGGTGCACGTGGCCCTGGCCGGACAGCAGCAGCAGCGCGTTCAGCACGCGCTCGAAGCCGATGGCCTGCAGCGCCGGCTGCCGCAGCAGGTCGCCCAGCGTGCGCGAGCAGTGCGCCAGCGCGTCCAGCAGGTGCTTCATGTCGTCGGCCGTCACCAGCGTGCCGTCGGGCCCGTCGACCGATTGCGGCACCAGGTCTTCGCGCGCCGTCACCAGGGTCCAGCGGCGCGCCAGCAGGCGGGCCGTGCGTTCGGCGTCGGACAGGCGCGCCGCGTCGCGGCTGTAGAGGTCGCGGCGGAAGGGCGTGTTCAGGTAGTAGTCGCGCAGCGTCTCGCGCAGGGGCGCCTCGGCCACCGTGGCCAGGTGCGCGCGTGCGGCGCTGCCCAGGGTGTGGGGCTCGACATGCTCTTCCAGGTTGGCGTGCGCGGCATAGCTCAGGCCCGCCTCGGCCAGTTCGGCGGCCACCTGGTGCGCGTACTTCGGGTGCCAGTCGTTCGTCAGGTACTCGTGCGGCAGGTAGTTGGGGTTCTCCGCGCGCAGCTCGTCCAGGCGCTGCGGCACGGCGGGCGCGTCGCTGAAATAGGCGGCACCGTTGCGCTGCATGGCGCTCATCAGGTCCACCGCGCCGCTGGCTTGCTCGGCCGGGCTGCGGCCCTCGGGCGCCAGGTGGCGCGCATGCAGGCCCATCAGCTCGCGCAGCGGCATCAGCGCCGACCAGCCGGGCAGCGCGTTGTGGCTGACGTACACCACCCCGCCGGGGCGCAGCCGCCGTTCGATGAAGGCGACGATGACCTGGCGCAGCCGCGGCGAGATCCACGACCAGATGCCGTGCATGACGATGAAGTCCATCGGCGGCAGCTCGCGCGCCAGCAGCTCGTCGAAGCCGTCTTCCAGCAGCGTCAGGTTGGGCAGGCGCGCATCGGCGGCCAGGGTGCGGGCGTAGCGCACGTGCTCGGGGTTGAAGTCGTTGCCGTAGAAGTGCATGCGCGGAAAGCACGCGGCATGCGCCACCAGCGACACGCCGAAGCCCATGCCCAGCTCGCAGTAGTTCAGCGGCTGGTCCAGGTCCGGCGGGTCGAAGCCGGCCAGCTCCATCGCGGTCGCGATCATGGTGGGCGACAGCACCCGGTAGTAGCCATGGGTGTACGGGACGCTGGCAATCTCGTGTTCGGGTGAATTCATCGCGGCGGGCCTTGGCAGGTTGGGCGGGCGGCGCGCCGGCAGGGCACGCGCACAGGCCACCGATTGCACCCACGCCGCGTGCATCACGGGGCGCCGCGGTCGAAGCGCGCGCGGCTGAAACGAAGGCCGGGCGCGGCGGACGTGAGGCGCCCGTGCGCTGCGGCGCGCAGGTTCGCGTGCACGGCTTCCGCTTCGCCCCGTGCGGCGGCCGCGCACGGCCGCGCTCCTAGTCTTGCGGCACGCCATCAGCACGAATCCACGGAGTGCCCAGTGAAGCCCAGCCCATCCACGCGACCCCTTCGGCCCATGCCGCGCCAGCCCCGGCTGCGGCGGGCCCGGCAGGCCATGTTCGCCGCCATGGCGCTGGCCGCCGGCGAGGCCATGGGGGCCGATGCCAAGCCGACGGCCGCGCCGCCCACGGTGCCGCTGTACATGTCGGTGCATGCACCGGCCGGTACCGCGCCACCGGCGCCTGCTTCGCCGTCGGCACCCGCAGCACAAGCACCCGCGCCAGCATCCGCACAAGCCTCCGCACCGGCACACGCTGCTGCCGCGGCCAAGCCCGCGGCGGCCGCTTCCGGTGCGGCCGGGGCCACGCTCGTCGCGGCGGCATCCAACACCGGCGCCACGCCACACGCCGCGCGCGCCCCGGCGCCGCGCCGGCCGCGCGTGCAGATCGGCGCGCCGGCGGCCTGGGCCGAGAAGCGCTTCGTCTACCGCGCCGACAACAAGCGCCTGGGCGACGTGCTGCAGGACTTCGCGGCCAGCCAGTCGCTGCCCGCGGTGGTGGCCGAGGACCTCGAAGGCGTGGTCAACGGCAACTTCGACGTCAAGATCGACGTGTTCCTCGACAGCATGGCGAGGACCTACAACTTCCTCTGGTACCACGACGGCAGCGCGCTGTACTTCTACCCGGGCCGCGCGATGCAGAGCCGCATGTTCCGGCTCAAGGGCTTCCGCCGCCAGCAGGTGCTGAACCTGCTGCAATCGCTGGAGATCGGCGACAAGCGCTACCCCATCCGCTACGACGAGGCGCAGAACACGCTGTACGTGTCCGGGCCGCCGCGGCACGTGGAGCTGGTCACGTCGGCCATCGAGACGCTCGATGCCGGCATGGCCGAGGCCGCGCAGCGCTCGGTGCAGGTGTTCCCGCTGCGCTTCGCCTCGGCGGGTGACCGCCAGGTGGGCGGCGTCACCGTCATCGGCGTGGCCAGCACGCTGCGCAAGCTGTTTGCGAACCCGGGCGGCAATTCGGCCCAGGACGTGCTGGCGCTGATTCCCGATTCAACCGCCGAGCTGGCCGAAATGGCCGAGCGCACCAAGCGCGGCATCCAGCCGATGCCCAAGCTGACCGGGCAGAAGCCCGCGACGCCGAAGCCGCTGGGCGGAAACATAACCCCCAAACCGGGCGGCAAAGGCAAGCCCGGCGAGGACGATCAGCCGCCGCAGATCGAGGCCGACGAAGGCACGAACTCGGTGGTGATCCAGGGCCGCTCCGACCGCATGGCCGACTACGGCGCGCTGATCGCGCGGCTGGACCAGAAGCCGATGCTGGTGGAGCTGGTGGCCACCATCATCGAGGTGTCGTCCGACAGCGTCGACCAGCTGGGCATCAACTGGTCGATGAAGAACGCCGCCGGCAACAGCGTGCAGCTCACCGGGCCGCAGGGCGTGCGCGCGGACGGGCTGGGCCTGTTCACGCTGGGCACCGTGGTGGCCAACGCCGGGCGCGAGCTGCTGGCGCGGGTGGATGCGCTGCAGGGCGAGGGCAAGGCGCGCATCGTCTCGCGGCCCTCGGTGCTGGGCGTGGCCAACCGCACCGCGGTGATGCGCGAGAAACGCGTGGCCACCGTGCGCGTGTCCGGCAGCCGCGACGCCAACCTGTTCCAGGTGGAGGCGGGCACCCTGCTGGAGATGACGCCGCAGGTGACGCACGCCGACGGCAACAACCGCATCAAGCTGTCGATCTACATCGAGGACGGCAATTTCGAGGCGGGGCAGGTCGACCAGATTCCCATCGTCAAGAAGACCGAGATCCGCACCGAGGCGCATGTGCGCGAGGGCGAGAGCCTGCTCATTGCCGGCATCACGATCGAATCGGACAAGTCGCAGCGCAACGGCGTGCCCGGGCTGCAGAGCGTGCCCATCATGGGCGGGCTCTTCCGCAGCACCGAGAAAAGCTCGCAGCGCACCGAACGCATGTTCCTGATCACGCCGCGCCTGCCCGGCTCGTCCGCCACCGCGGCGGCGGCGGCGCAGGAGCGGGCGCAGGCGGCGGCTCTCTTGCAGCCAAAGAACGCGGCCACGGCCGCCGGTGCGGGCACTGCCGCCACGCCCGCGCGCGCCGCTGCGCCGGCCGCTGTCCGTGGCGTTCCGGCCGGCGAATTCGCCGACGGCAACAGCACCTACTGAGCACACGCCAGGTTCGCTTGCCATGAAGCAACTTCGCATCCTGACCGGTGAGCACGCCGGGGTCTCCCTAGAGTTGACCTCAACGCGCTACGTGATCGGCGCGGACGACGAGGCAGACATCCAGCTTCTTGACTGGCAGTCCAGCCCGGTGGTGATCGAGGTGACGGAGCAAGACGTGGTCAGCATTGCAGTGAATCCCGCCGATCTGTTCGACCTGCAGGCCGATGAAGTCGAGCTGTTCGGCGACTTCGCGCCCAAGCGCATCGGCGACATCGTGCTGTGCGTGGGCCCTGCGCAAGGCGCCTGGCCCTCGGACCTGGACCTGATCACGCGGCTGACGCAGCCGGCCACCGTGCCCGCCGACGACGACAGCGCGGCGGCTGGTGCAGCCGCCGGTGCCAACGCGGTGGCGCACAGCCTGCCGCGCCGCTCGCGGCGCCACGTGGGACGCGTACTTTCGATGTTGGCCGGCCTGGTGATGCTGACCGGCTTCGGCGCCACGGTGGCGCGCATGAACCAGGGCCTGCCCGCACCGCGCGGCAGCAGCGCGCCTTCGCTGAAGTCGCGGGTGGAGCATGCGGTCTCGGACCTGTCGCTGCCTGGCCTGGAAGTGGTGCAGAGCGGTGACCAGGTGGCCGTGCGCGGCCTGGTGCGCGGCACCGCCGAGGCTTCCGCGCTGCGCGCCCGGCTGGACTCGCTGAAGGCCGCCGGCATCGTGCATGCCTATGCGTCGGCGGCCGACGTGGCGCAGGACATCGCCGAAGGCCTGGGCCTGCCGGGCCTGGAAGTGTCCTGGCGCGGCGGCGGCGTGTTCGCCGTCAGCGGCCGCACGGCGGACCTGGACCGGCTGAATGCCGCCGCGGCCGGCCTGCGCACCGACCTGGCACCGCTGGTCAAGCGCATCGACATCGTCGCCACCGAGAAGGCGCGCAGTGCCTCGGCGCCGATCAGCGCGGCCCTGAATGCCGGCGAATTGAAGTACGTGCAAACGCGCGATGGGGTCAAGCACCTGTCGCTGTCCGGTCCGGCCGCGCCCGCCGCGGACCCGGCCTCCACCGAGGTCCAACGCTGACCCCATTGAACTTGTTGAACACGGAGAACCCTTGGTCATGAACGAGCAACTCGAACAGGCGATCTTCAGCGAGCTGTCCGACCTGGAAAAGACACTCGCCGCCGACTTCAGCGGTGACCGCGCCCGGGCCATCATCTCGTACTTCGACGGCGTGGCCGGCGAAACGCAGAGCCACATGCAGTCGGCGCCGATGGGCGCGGAACGGCAGCTGGCGGGCCAGCTCACCGAGGGCTTCCAGGCCGCGCAACGCATCGTGCAAAAGGTGTGGGAAGCGCTGCACGGCACCCCGCTGCCGGCCTGAAGCAGGAGTCAAGCATCGTGATGGACCTCCTGCCCACCCCGAGCCCGGCGGCCGCTTACCCGAGCGTTTATCGCCACCTGATGCGCGTTGGCCTGCTCGGTGTCGTCTACCGCCTGGACGAGGACGCACGCATCGTCAACCGGGCCGTGGACGCCACGCTCGAGGACCCGCAGGCCTACCACCTGGTGGTGGCCGTGGCCTTGGGGATGGCCGGCCGGCCGGACAACGGACGGCACCTGCTGGGCCTGGGTCCGCACGACGACCCGCAGGACGACCACGCGAAGCTGGCGCTGGCGGTGGCGCAACTGCTGGGCGGCGACCCGCAGTGGCGCTACTGGATCGAGCAGGTGCTGGCCGTCAGCGTCGACCAGCCGGCGCGCGAGGCCGCCCATGGCGTGCTGGGTTTCGTACGCCGACTGCACTGAACACGGAATTCGCGCCGCGGCCGGGTGACCGAATGACCCGGCCGGGGCGACACAGAGTTGGGGCCGCATGGTGCGGCTTCACATCCCGAGGGAAGGTTCCCTCATTTCGCGGGAAACCGCATTGCAATAGGAGATTCACCATGGCCGTCGACAAGACCACCAACGATTCCATCAACGCCACCAAGCAGCAGATGGAGAACCAGGCCGCCCTGGCCAAGGCCGCATCCGACGCGATGGACCAGCAAGGCCGCCTGGAACTCGAGAAGTCGCTGCACGAAATGAAGGCCAAGAGCACCAAGGCCATGGGCGAGTCCCTGAAGGGACTGGCCTAAGGCCCAGGCCGGTCGCGGGCAGCGCGCGCAGGGCGATCCCTTTCGCCGCCGCCCCGACCGAATCCGGCCGGGCGCCGCATGGGGCGGCTTCCGACCACGCGGGAAACCGCATTCATCTTTCATCCGTTTTTCATTCATTTTTTTGGAGATTCATCATGGCTGTTGACAAGACCACCAACGATTCCATCAATGCCACCAAGCAGCAAATGGAAAACCAGGCCGCCCTGGCCAAGGCCGCGTCCGACGCGATGGACCAGCAAGGCCGCCTGGAGCTGGAGAAGTCGCTGCACGAAATGAAGGCCAAGAGCACCAAGGCCATGGGCGAGTCCCTGAAGGGCCTGGCCTGACGCCACGCAGCTTGGGGGCCGCGCGCGAGGAGCCCCGCTTCTCGCCGCCGCCCGCGAGCGCACGGCGTGCCGGCGCCTCATCCGGCCTTTCGATCCACGCGGGAAACCGCATTCCGTTTCCATTCGTATTCACTCATTTGGAGATTCACCATGGCCGTTGACAAGACCACCAACGATTCCATCAATGCCACCAAGCAGCAGATGGAAAACCAGGCCGCCCTGGCCAAGGCTGCGAGCGAGGCCATGGACCTGCAGGGCCGCCTCGAACTCGAGAAGTCGCTGCACGAAATGAAGGCCAAGAGCACCAAGGCCATGGGCGAGTCCCTGAAGGGCCTGGCCTGACCCCAGCTGGCAAGCGGGCCGTGCGCGTGGGGCTTGAAGCCCCGTGGCGCCGCCCGCGGACCCCTGGGTCGGGCGTCTTGCAGACATTCGCGCCCAGCCCTCAGGCCACGCGCAGCGCGTGCCGGGGCTGACCGCACCGAAGGACCAAGCACACCATGAATCCAAAGTTGGAACGCAAGCCGTTCGTGGCCTGCCTGATCGGCCTGGTCGTGGCGGCGACCGAACGCGAACTCACCGACGATGCCGCCGCACTGCTGGCCGGCGTTCGCGTGCTGCGGCCGCGCCTGGTCGAGCTCGACCTGCTGGAGGGCCAGATCGCGCTGAAGCGCCAGCAGTACCGCGACGCCATCCAGCTGCTGCGCAACGTCGAGGACAGCCCGACGCAATGGAGCATGGCCAAGGCCCTGATGGCGTGGTGCCAGTACATGGCCCGCGACCCCGATTGGGAAATCAACGTCAACGACGTGCTGCTGCGCAGCGACGCCCAGCCCGAAGCCGTGTCCATTGCCAAGCGCCTGCGCAAGGGCCACCAGTCGAAAGACCTGGACGGCGACGGCGGCGACGACACGGCGGCCGAGGATGTCGCGGCGCCGATGCCCGCGTTTTCCCCCGACTTCAGCTTCGCATTCATGCACCTGCGTGCTTGAAGGAGTGAACCATGATCAGCACCGTGAACCTGTCCGGCTTGACGGTCGAACTGTCGCAAGGCACGGCATTGCCGCGTGTGGCGCCGCCGGAGCTGGTGCAGAAGTTCGTCCGCGCCATGAGCGCTGCCCAGCACGCCGATTTCCAGCCGCAGCAGGCTGATTTCCAGCCCTACCGCGTCGAGGCCGTGGACGCCCCCCACGACGCCGCCGAGCCTGCCGCCCCCGTGGACCCGCGGGTGCTGGCCGACACCTACAACCCCATGACCGCGGTGAACGTGATTCACCTGCGGGCCTGAATCCCGAATCCGACCAGGAGACTTCGATGACCACTTCCTCGCTGATGGCGATTCCCGTCACCGACATCCTGCAGGGCGCCTCCGCGGCGGCCAGCCCCACCGCGGGCATGGCCAGCCAGTTCGCGCAGGCCATGCAGGCCGCGCCGCTGAACGGCGGCGCCGACATCGGCGGCAACAACGTGGTGACCAAGGCCATCCTGGCGCAGGACCAGTCCACGCGCGAGCTGAACGACCGCATGCGCGACATGGCCGAGGCCAACCGCAACGGCGACCCGGCCGCGCTCGACGACGGGCGCAAGGTGGAGCTGTATTACGACCTCGCCACCGCCAGCTTCCGCTTCAATGCCTGCGTGAACCTGGCGCAGGGTGCCAAGAACGGCATCCAGACCCTGATGAAGAACCAGTGAGCGCCGCCCTCCGGCGCAGCGAGCAACCCCATGAAGTCGAACATCCAGGGCCGGCGCCCGCGTGCGTGGACCGGCCTGCTGCTCGGCCTGCTGCTGGCCCTGGCCGGCTGCAAGACCGACCTGTTCACCAAGCAGACGGAGGCCGATGCCAACGACATGGTGGCCGCCCTGATGGAAAGCGGCGTGCCGGCTTCCAAGGCCACGCCCGATGCGGGCAAGAGCTGGACCGTGCAGGTCGAGCAGGACGAGGTGGTGCGCGCGATGGCGGTGCTGCGTTCCTACGGCCTGCCGCAGGAAAAGCACGCCAGCCTGGGCGAGATGTTCAAGAAGGAAGGGCTGATCTCGACGCCGACCGAGGAGCGGGTGCGCTTCATCTTCGGCGTCTCGCAGGCCCTGGAAGCCACGCTGTCGCGCATCGACGGCGTGGTCACCGCGAAGGTGCACATCGTCCTGCCGAACAATGATCCGCTGGCCTCGGTCGTCAAGCCGGCCAGTGCCTCGGTGTTCCTGAAGTACCGGCCGCAGGTCAACGTCACCGCGCTGGCGCCCAGCATCAAGAACATGGTGGCCCGCAGCGTGGAAGGCCTGGCCTACGAGAACGTCACCGTCACCATGGTGCCCGGCATGGCCCTGGCGCCCGCGGCGCCGGTGGCGCAGGTGAGCGTGGCCGCCTGGGTGGCCGGCGCGCTGGGCGTGCTGCTGGCCCTGGTGGTGGCGCTGGGCGCGGTGTGCTGGAAGCGCCCGCAGTGGCTGCCGAAGAAGTTGCGCCCAAAGCACGCGGCCAGCGCCGCCAAGCCGGCTGAGCCGCCCGCCGTGGCCGCGCCCGTGCCGGCGCAGCAGCAGCCGCGGCCCGCAGGAGCCGCGTGATGGACACCGCGCCGTCGTTGAGCGCGGCGCAGCGGGCCGCGCTGGCCTGGTGCCTGCAGCGCCGCATCGCGCAGTGGTCGCAGGACTGTGACCCCGCCTGGCAGTACCCGGGCCTGGGCCGCCCCGGCGAGCCGCCCGAGGCCGCCAGCGAAGCGGGGCGCCGCCAGGCCGCGGCCCTGTTCGAACGCCGCATCGGGCCCCTGCCGCCGCTGCCCGCGCTGGCCGAAGGCGCCGGGCCCATGGCCTTGCTGGACCGGCAGGCGCTGCAGACGCAGCTGTGCGCGCTGGCCCTGCTGGGCCGCCCGGGCGTGCTGCGCTGCTGCGTGCAGCGGGAGGCCCGCCAGGCGCTGCAGCAGGCGCTGGGGCCGGCCTATGCCCCCTTGCGTGCCCGCGCCGCCGGCGCGCCCGCGGTGCCGGGCGACGTGGCGGCCTGGGCGCCCATGAGCTGGGCCTGGGTGGCCTGGCGCGAACTGCAGGCCGCCGGCGCCTGGCCGCACCGCAGCCTGCGCCGCCTGGCGCGCGCCATGCTGCCGGCCGGCCGGGCCGATGCGCCGCGCCTGGCCGTGGCACCCCCGCCCAGCCTGCCGCTGGCCCAGCGCCTGAACGAACTGGACGGCCTCTTCGGCCGGCCCGCGCCATGATCATCCTGCTCGACCCCCAGGGCCCCGGCCTGCTGGCCGCCGACGGCATCGTGCGTGCCCACGAGCTGGGCCCGCTGATGGAAGCAGCGGCGCTGATGCAGCAGGTGCGCGCCGAGGGCGATGCCCTGCTGGCCAGCGCCGGCGAGCAGGGCCAGGCGCTGCTGGACGCCGCCGCCGAGCGGGCGCAGCAGCTGCAGGCCGAGGCCGAGCAGCAGGCCGAGGACACCCGCGAGGCCGCCCGCGCCGAAGCCGAGGCCGCTCACCAAATGGGTTATGAGAGCGGCGAACGCCAGGCGCTGGAAGCCTGGCACGAGGCGCATGCGCGCCTGCAGGAGGCCCGCGCCGAGCAGCGCCAGGGCGTGGAGCAGGCGCTGGCCGAGGTGGTGATGCAGGCGGTGCGCCGCATCGTCGACGCCGAGCCGCGCGAAAGCCTGTTCCAGCGTGCGTTGAAGACCGTGCAGGGCCTGGCGGCCGTGTCCGGCAACGCCGCGCTGCGCGTGGCCCCCAGCGACGCCGACGCCGCCCGCGCCGCCCTGGCCGCGTGGCCCGAAGGCGCCGCCCGCGGCTGGGACGTGCAGGTGCAGCCCGACCCCGCGCTGCCGCCCGGCAGCTCGATCTTCAGCTCCGAGATCGGCACGCTGGACGCCAGCCTCGAATCGCAGCTGGGCGCCTTGAGTGCCGCGATGAACCGCGCCGTGCAGAAGGCCTTGCTCGACCTGCCGGCCCCCGACCTCGCCGAGGAAGACCATGGCACCCCACCCACCCACCACTGAGCCGTCGCGCATCGCGCGGCTGATGATCGACGAGCTGGACGCCGCGCCCATGGTGCGGCGCAGCGGCAAGGTGGTGGAGGTGATCGGCACGCTGATGCGCGTGACCGGCCTGGACGCGCAGCTGGGCGAGCTGTGCAACGTGATGGACGCGCACGGCGGCGTGCTGCAGGCCGCCGAGGTGGTGGGCTTCTCCAACGGCCAGAGCATCCTCTCGCCCTTCGGCTCCATCCTGGGCGTGCGCGGCGGCTCGCCCGTCGTGGGCCTGGGCGAGGTGCTGTCGGTGCCCGTGGGGCCGGCGCTGCTGGGCCGCGTCATCGACAGCCTGGGCCGCCCCATCGACAACAAGGGCCCGGTGCTCACCACCGAGACGCGCCCGGTCTTCGCGCTGCCGCCCACGCCGATGGAGCGGGAAATGATCGAGCACCCGCTGCCCACCGGCGTGAAGGTGATCGACAGCATGATCACCCTCGGCGAAGGCCAGCGCCTGGGCATCTTCGCCCCGGCCGGCACCGGCAAGAGCACCTTGATGGGCATGCTGGCGCGCGGCACGAAATGCGACATCGCCGTCATCGCGCTGATCGGCGAACGCGGCCGCGAGGTGCGCGAGTTCGTCGAGTTCATCCTGGGCGAGGAGGGCATGCGTCGTTCGGTGGTGGTGTGCGCCACGTCCGACCGATCGTCCAGCGAACGCGCCAAGGCGCCGCAGGTGGCCACCGCCGTGGCCGAGTACTTTCGGGACCAGGGACTGAAGGTGCTGCTGATGATGGATTCGCTGACCCGCTTCGCCCGCGCGCAGCGCGAGATCGGCCTGGCCGCCGGCGAGCCGCCGGCGCGGCGCGGCTTCCCGCCTTCGGTGTTCGCCGAGATCCCGCGCCTGCTGGAGCGCGCCGGCATGGGGGCCAAGGGCTCCATCACCGCGCTCTACACCGTGCTCTACGAGGACGAGAGCGGCAACGACCCCATATCAGAAGAAGTACGCGGCATCCTGGACGGCCACCTGATCCTGTCGCGCAAGATCGCGGCCCGCAACCAGTACCCGGCCATCGACGTGCTGGGCAGCCTGAGCCGCGTGATGTCGCAGATCGTGCCCAAGGAGCACCAGAAGTCCGCCGGCAAGTTCCGCCAGCTGATGGCCAAGGCCGACGAGATCGAGCCGCTGGTGCAGATGGGCGAATACAAGCCCGGCAACGACCCGCTGGCCGACGAGGCGATGCAGAAGTCCGCCGCCATCCGCGAGTTCTGCAGCCAGGCCACCGC